>JANJSW010000093.1 GCA_024711415.1 Thermomonas sp.
GATGCCAGAAGCCGCGACCTGCCCGGCCTGCATCGCGCAGTCGCCGCCGCTGGACGCGGCGCATGCCGCCTTCGACTACGCATTCCCGCTGGATCGGCTGTTGCCGCGGCTGAAGTTCCATCGCGATTTCGCCGCCGGGCGGGTGCTGGCGCAGTGCATGGCGGAGCATTTCGCCGGCCTGCCGCGCCCGCAGGCGCTCATTCCCGTGCCGCTGCACCGCGGGCGGCTGCGCCAGCGCGGCTACGACCAGGCGCTGGAACTGGCGCGACCACTGGCCCGGGCGCTCGACCTGCCGCTGCACGCCGGGCTGCTGCACCGCTGCAAGGCCACCCGCGCGCAGTCGCGGCTGGACGCGACCGCGCGCGGCCGCAACCTGCACGGCGCGTTCCGCGTGGATGCCCGGGCGACATTGCCGGCGCACGTGGTGCTGGTCGACGACGTGATGACCACCGGGGCCACCCTGCACGCCGCCGCCAGGGCCCTGCGCGCAGCGGGCGTGGGCCGCATCGATGCCTGGGTGTGTGCACGCGTGGCCTGACCCGCCACGCCGCCGCTCAGGCCGCAACCACCTTCGCGCGCAGGGCGAAGTCCAGCGCGATGCCGGCAAACAGCGCCATTCCCACCCAGTTGTTGTGCAGGAAGGCGCGGAAGCAGGCCGCGCGCTCGCGCTCGCGCCCGCGCGCCAGCCCGAACTCCCAGGCCACCAGCACCAGCGCGGCGCCCATGCCCCCCCAGTACCAGGCGCCCATGCCGGCCTCGCGGCCGACCAGCGCCAGCGCGAAGAACATGCAGGCATACAGCACGCCCTGTGCGGCCAGGTCCATTTCGCCGAACAGGATCGCTGTGGACTTCGAGCCCATGCGGATGTCGTCGTCGCGATCGACCATCGCATACCAGGTGTCGTAGGCGGTGGCCCAGAAGATGTTGGCCACGTACAGCACCCACGCCACCGGCGGCACCGCGCCGGTCAGCGCCGCAAAGCCCATCGGGATGCCCCAGCCGAACGCCATGCCCAGATAGACCTGCGGCAGGTAGGTGTAACGCTTCAGATATGGATAGCTGGCGGCCAGCAGCACGCCGACCACGCTCATGTAGATCGTGAGGCGATTCAGCGTCAGCACCAGCGCGAACGCCACCAGCATCAGCCCCGCGAACAGGATCAGCGCCTCGCGCCCGGACACCGCGCCGGTGGCCAGCGGACGATCCTTGGTGCGTTCCACGCTACCGTCCAGCCAACGGTCGGCGTAATCGTTGACCACGCACCCGGCCGCGCGGGTCAGCCACACACCCAGCGAGAACACCAGCAGCGGCCACGGCGGCGGCACCCCGCCGGCAGCGATCCACAGCCCCCACCAGGTCGGCCACAGCAGCAGCAGCCAGCCGATCGGGCGATCCGCGCGCACCAGCCTCCAGTACAGGCGCAGGCGCTCGCGCCAGCGCGGTGCGATGGCGGAAGTCGGCAGGGAATCGGGTTCGTGGGCCATTGTCGGATGCGCGGAATTCGATGTGATCGCGAGGCGCAACCGCCAGCGAAACACTGGCGCCGAACCGGAAGGATCGCGACGATTCTTCATCGAAGAAATGGCGCGCCTGGAGGGATTCGAACCCCCGACCAACGGCTTCGGAAGCCGCTACTCTATCCGGCTGAGCTACAGGCGCGTCGCACTGCCGGCAATGGCAGCGAAGCGGGCATTCTCGCACGGTTCGCCGGTTTTTTGCTGCCCCGGAAACGGAACGGCCCGCTTGCGCGGGCCGTCCGTGTGCGGTCTTGCCGGCTCGATCAGTTGACGCTGACCGCGCTCCACGCCGCCTTGACCGCATTGGTCTGGGCGGAGGTGGCGCCGAACAGGTCGGTCGATGCATTGATCGTGGCCGTGCGCGCGGCGGCGTAGTTGGTGCTGGAGGTCATGTACACCGTCAGCGCGCGGTACCAGATCTTGCCGGCGGCATCGCGGCCGATGCCGGCCAGCGAGGTGTTGCCGTTGCAGACCAGCGAGGCCGGGGTCAGGTTGGCCCAGGTGCCGGCGCCGAAACCGCTCGGCACCACCGCGCCTTCCGCCAGCAGGTAGTAGAAGTGGTTGGCCACGCCGGAGCTGTAGTGCACGTCGAGGTTGCCCAGGGTCGGGCTGTAGCAGTCCGGCGAGGCGCCGTCCAGGCTCGGCTTGAACATCCAGCGGATCGCGTTGCGCATGCTGGCGTTGTTGGGGAACAGCTCCTCGCCGATCACGTAGTCGGCCGGATCGGAGGCGTTGTTGGCGTAGAACTCGACCATCGCGCCGAAGATGTCGGAGGTCGCCTCGTTCAGGCCGCCCGACTCCTTGCTGTACACGAGGGCCGCGGAACGGCTGGTCACGCCATGCGACATCTCGTGGCCGGCCACGTCGATCACCACCAGCGGATAGATCGACGCACCGTTGTCGCCGTCACCGAAGGTCATGCAGAAGCAGGCATCGCTCCAGAACGCGTTCTGGTAGTTGCGGCCGTAATGGACGCGGCTGACCGCGCCCTCGCCGTCGTTGGCGATGCCGTTGCGGCCGTGCACGGTCTTGAAGTAATCCCAGGTGGTGGCCACGCCGTAGTGGGCGTCGGCACCGACAGTCTGCGAATTGCTGAGCAGGTTGTTGCCCCAGACGTTGGTGCTGCCGGTGAACACCGTGCCCATGCCGGAGGTCTTCATCGCCATGTTGTGGGTGGCGCCGCCACCGCGGGACACGTCGACCATCTGGTAGCTGGTGCCGCACTTGCTGGTGCCCAGCACGACGTCGCCGGCCATGAAGGTCTTGCCGGTGCCGGTGGCGGCGGTGGGACTGGTGCAGCTGCTGCCCGAGCCCGGCTTGGCGGTGTGGATGCCGTCCCACTGGTCGATGATCTTGCCGCTGGTCGCATCGACGATGTAGTGCATTTCGGTCGGGGTCTGGTCGGCCTTCATGCCGTGGAACACGACTTCATGCGCCAGCAGCGGCGCGCTGTTGCGCGCGTACACCACCTTGCGCGAGGTCGGGGCCTCCGAGAACTTGACCGGGAACACCGCGCCGGCTTCGACGATCGCCTCGTCGCCGCCGATGCGTGCTGCCAGGCCCGGGCGCGCGCTGGTCTTCAGCATCTGGCTGAAGCCATCCAGCTTGGCGTCGCGCGAATGCACCACGAAGTCACCGCCGATCATCGGCAGGCCCTCGAAGGTCCGCTCGTAGCGGACGTGTTCGGTGCCGTTGGCATCGACGATCACGTCGCTGACCGCGAACACGTCCGCCTTGGCGCGATGGACGGCGCCCGGGTTGTTGTTCACCAGCACGTTGGCGCGGGCGATGGCGGCGGCGCGACGGGCGGCGGCAGCCTCGGCGGACGACTGCTTGCTGGTCGGCGCCGCTGCCTGCGCGGTGGCGAGCACGGAAGCGATGGCGAAACACAGCAGACTTGCCTTGACTTTCATTGGTGCGTTCTCCCTGGTGTGCAACCCGACTGTGCGCCGGGAATGATTGTTGTAAACCCCGTCAACCTGCCACGACTGCGCCCCGCCGCAAGCCCGGCCCCTGGACCGGCATTGGCGGCAACAGCTGCGCATCGTCGAAATACGACACCCGCAGCGGCAGGCCCCGCGGGGAGTATCCGATAAAAACCGCGTCGAATCCGGGCTCGACCGCGCGCCGGTAGGCGGCGGCGATCTTGGCGTTCTCGATCTCCAGCAGCAGGCCCAGGCTTTCCGGGCGCTGCATCTCGCGGTTGTAGTCCTGCAGCCGCTGCTTGCAGCGCTGGAAGAACGCCAGTTCCTGCCGGCGCCCGCGCAGCGAGCGGGCGAAGAACTGGCGGTAGTAATAGGTCGGCTGGCGCAGCCGCGGCAGCACCTTCAGCACCGCGGTGCCGACGCCGCACAGCACGCCGGCCGCATCGCGGGCGATGCAGACCGCCTGTTGCGCGCGCTGCTTCATTTCCGCATCGTTGCCGATGGCCTTGTGTTGCCGCCAGAACGCAGCCAACTCCTGCGCGAGCGCCGGCGTCACCTGCTTCCATACCGGGATGACGGTGACGCTCACCGGCGCGCGTCCCCACCGTCCGGCTGCCTGGGTGCCAACGCCTCCACCAGCTTGACGTACTCCGCGAACCCCAGCTTGCCGTTGCCATCGCCATCGAAGCGCGCCAGCGGCGGCGCACCGCGGCCGGCATTCTTCACCAGCACCAGCTTCGCGTATTCGCCGGCGTCGAGGCCGCCATCGCGGTTGCCGTCGATCGCGGCGAACTGGCGTTGCAATCCGGCCTGCGCCCTGGCCAGCGCCTGCGCCCGCTGCCAACCGGCGCGGAACTCCTGCAGCGACAACTGGCCGTCGGCATTGCGGTCCCAGGCCTGGAACGCGGCCGCGGCAGCATCGGCGGCGGGGCGCGTGGCGCCGGCAGGCGTCTGCGCCAGGCCCGGGCAGCACAGCAGCAGCGCAAGCGCGCCCGCGGCAGGCGCGCGGGTCACGGCGCCTTGTCCGCGCCGGGGATGGCCGACTCGAAGGTGATGAGGTCGCGGATCTCGGCGGTGCGCAGGCCGATCATCATCGGGTGCTTCACGTTGGACAGGAAGCTGATGTCGAAGATCTCGCCCATGTCGCCATCGAAGCGGATCCAGTTCAGCACATCGCCATTGGCCAGCGAGATGATCTGCACCCCGCACCACGGCTCCGCGTCGCGCTGCTTCAGCTCGTCGTCCAGCTGCAGGCCCTCGAAGCGCTGGTTGCGCGGCTTGGAGAGGCCCACCGCGGCGACGTTGCCGATGATCGACAGCCCGCGCGCGAAGCCGGGCACGAAGGCGTGCGGCACGAACGCCTTCTTCTCGAAGTCGACCCAGCCGAGCTGGCCGGTGCCCGCATTGAGCAGCCACAGCTTGCCGTTGTGCCAGCGCGGGGAGTGCGGCATCGACAGGCCTTCGCAGATGATCTCGTCGGTCTGCACGTCGATCACCACGCCGCCGTCGCGGCGGCGCTCGCGCCAGCCATCCACGCTGTCGCTCTTGCAGACCGCGGTGACGTACTTCGGCTCGCCGTCGACCATCGCCAGCCCGTTCAGGTGGCAGCGGTCTTCCGGCGCCAGCTTGCTGATGAACTTCGGCTTCCAGATCGCCTTGAAGCTGTGGGTGGGGCTGAGTTCGGCCAGGCAGGAGTACTTGGTGTTGACGAACACCACCCGACCGTCCTTGCGGATGCCCAGCTCGTGGATGTCGAGGTCACCGATGGTCTGCGCGTTGCGCGGCACATAACACTTGTCGAACTGGCCGTGGATGATCTCGTTCGGGCGCAGCACGTTCTCGAACCGCCACAGCTGGTACAGCCCGCCCAGGTAGATGCGCTGGGCATTGCCGACCACGCCCATCGCGCGCTCGAAGATGCGCTCGAAGAACGACACCCGGCCCTGCTGGTCGCTGCCGACCAGATAGATGCGGCCGGTCTGGTAGGAGGTGATCGCCAGCGACAGCCGGTGCTGCGCCAGCCAGCCGGCGAGCCCGCGCGAGCAGCTCTTTTCCACCTTCAGTTGGGTGATGTCGCGCGCGGCGGCGGCAGCCGCCGGATTGGCAGGCGCCGGTACGGCCGCCGGGGCCACCGCGTCCAGGCCCACCTCCAGCTCGGGGCTGTCCTGGTTGGCCTGAATGCCGGAAGGGTTTTGCTTGTGCTCGTTGACCACGTGTCGTCCAGACGTCAGGGGCGATCGCCGGCCCGGGTGCGCCGGGCCGACGTTGGCGGATTACCAGGAGAAGCGGGCACTGGCCTGGCCGCCGACCACGCTCTTGTATGCGCCGCCATCGGTCCAGTTCAAGCCCAGGCCAAAGCCGAAGCGACCCTTCTGCGCGCCCAGGCCCAACTCCGCCATCGTGCTGGTGCCCCTGGCGCTGGTGCTGCCGAAGAAGTTGTCGGCGACCGTGTAGGTGGTCTTGCCGTCGAACTCGCGGATCGCATTGATCGAGCCGTATGGCGTCCAGCGCAGACCGGCGACGTCGAAGCTGCGGTTGAGCTCCACGCCGATGCGGCCCTGCTCGAAGCTGCCGCCGTGCGACTGGAAGCTGGCCATCTCGCCATGCAGCGCGTCCAGGCCATCCACCGTGGTGCGGGTGTACTGCAGCTGCGGCACCAGGTTGAGGCTGCCGAACTTCCACTCGTAGCCCGCTTCCAGGCTGGTGGCCCGGGCGTGGACGCGACCGGCCATGGTCCCGGCCAGGGTGGTGGAGCGGATGTCCGACGCCATCCAGCGGCCGCTGAGGTCGATGTAGAAGCCGCCCGGCGCATACCAGGTCGCGTAGGCACCGACCGTGCTGCCTTCCATGCGGCTTTCGCCGATGCCGCTGCCCAGGCGCTGGCGGCTGTCGGCATTGCCCAGCACGATGCCGGCATGCAGGTTGCCCGGCAGGTTGGCATTGATGCCGAACTCGCGACCCCAGCTGGTCTGGCCGAAACCGAAGTTGCCGGATTGGCCGAAATTGCCCGCCACGTGCGCCGGGGCGACGTCGCCCTCGCTGGTATGGAAGCGGACGAAGGCGTTCATCACCTTGTCGGCGTCGCCGTACGGGTTGACGCCCAGGCGCTGGCGGAACGTACCGACCTGGCTGCCGAGGAAGCTGGCGGCGGCGGTGGCGGTGGTCGCCGCCAGCGCGCCGGTGTCGTTCAGGCCCAGCACGTCCAGCGCCACCAGGAAGCTGCTGCCGCCGCCCGCGGCAACCCGGCTGGTGCGCGCACCGATGTCGAGGAAGTTGGAAGCGTCGTAGCCCAGCAGCTTGCCGCCCACGAACGCGCCGGCAGTGGAACTGCCGGTGACGTGGGCGAACTCCACCGCAGCGGTGCTGGCGGTGGTCGGCATCTCGGTGATGCGGACGTTGACGGTCTGCGCGGCGCCGCTGGCCATGTTGCCGATCACGAACAACTGGTCGCTGGCCAGGTTGGCCAGGTCCATGTCGATGTGGATCGCGCCACTGCCACCCAGGTCGCCGGCGAGGTACAGGGCATCGTCGGTGCCGCCGTCGACGAAGTCGATGATGCCGGTGTTGGCCAGCGGCAGCAGGTTCGGCACGGTTCCGGACATGCCCATATGGATCAGGTTGGCATCGCCCACCACCTTGATGGTGCCGGCGTTGGCGAACGTGTTGCCCGCCACGCTGTCGCCTAGGCCGAGCGCGCCGCCGGCCAGGCGGATGGTGCCGCCGGACTGGTTGTTGATCGCATCGTCGCCGCTGCCGAAATCGGTGCTGTCGCTGCCGCCGATGTCCCAGACGCCGCCGGCCTTGTTGTTGAACACGTCGGCACCGCCGTACATCGACACCGCACCGAGGATGCGGGCGCCGTTGTTGATGGTGTCGCCCGCGCTGCCGCCCACCACCGCGAACGCATAGCCCTCGGCGCCGCTGGCGGAGATGACGCCGGCGCCGGTGTTGTTCAGCACGTTGCCGGCGGCATTGCCGAACAGCACGCCGGCATTGAAGCCCGCCGCACCGGCGTGGATCGCGCCGCTGTTGTTGATGGTGTTGCTGTTGGTGCCGGTGGCGAACACGCCGATGGACGCCAGATAACCTTCCGCGGAGATGTCGCCGCTGTTGGTGACCACCGTATCCTTGCCGCGCACCATCACGCCGTAGGCGGCGTAGCCGCTGGTCGCCTCGATGTCGCCGCTGTTGGTCACGCCGGCGGTGCCATTGTTGGCGCGCGCGAAGGCGCCGACCGCCACGCCGGTTCCGCTTGCCACCGCGATATCGCCGCTGGTGGTCACCTTGGCGTCGCCCTGGCTTGCGGAGGCGAACACGCCGGCCGACTGGCCATAGGCATAACCGGAAATCGCGCCGGCGTTGGCGATGTCGACGTCGCCCTGGGTGGCCACGCCGAACACGCCCCAGCCGCGGCCGTAGTAGGAATAGAAGCCGATCTCGCCGCTGGCCGCGTTGTTCACCGCCAGGTCGCCGCTGCCGGAAATGGCGTACACGCCGAACGCGTACTTGCCGTCTGCGTACAGCGAACCGCTGTTGGCCACGGTCACGTCGCCAAGTGCCTGCGCATCCACCGCGCGTGCTTCGGAGTACAGGATGCCGGCGGCGGTCGCCGAGACCGAACCGCTGTTCTCCACCGTGGCGGTGCCATTGGCACCGAACGCCACGATGCCGGTGGCGCCGTACTGGAGCAGGGCGGCGCTGTCGGCCTGGATATCACCGCTGTTGACCACCTGCGCATCGCCCGCGAAGGACAGCGCGGCCACGCCGGCCGCCTTGCCTTCGGAGCCGACGCTGATGCTGCCGCCGTTTTCGACCACGCTGTCGCCGTCGCCCGACGCGAAGATGCCGTAGGCGCCGTAGCCGTACTTGTTGCCCTGCAGGACATCGATGTGGCCGTCGTTGCCGATGGTCACGGTGCCGCCCTGGCCGCCCGAAGTGGCCGCGATGCCGCTGGCGCCGTAGAAGCCCACTGCGGCGAGATCGCCGCCGTTGGTGATCGTGACCGCCGCGCCCTCGCCGCCGCTGTTGGCGTTGATGCCGGTGGCCAGCGCGCTGTAGAACGCGCCTTCCGCGGTGGCATAGCCGGCCACGATGCTGCCGCTGCTGGTGATGCCGATGTCACCGTATGCGCTGGCTTCGATGCCGGTGGCGTAATAGCCCTGCGCTTCCAGGCTGCCGCTGTTGTCGATGGTCAGGCTGTCGCCACCGGTGCCGTACAGGCCGAACGCACGCCCACCCGGCCCCATCGCCAGCGCGTACACGTCGCCGCTGTTGTGCACGGCGGCGCTGCCCGTGCCCTGCGCTTCGACGCCGGCCGCCCAGCTGTAGCCCGCCGCCACGATCGCACCGGCATTGGACACGTCGACATTGGCGCCGGAGGCGAAGATGCCGTCGGCCAGGCCGTAGTAGGACACCGCGGTGATGTCGCCGCTGTTGGCGATCGCAACGTCGCCCTCCACGCTGTAGCCATAGATGCCGATGGCGTTGCCATACGACACCGCCTGGATCTGCGCGCTGGTGGAGATGTCCACGTCGCCGCCGGCGGTGGCGCGAATGCCGGTGGCGCCGGCGTTGAGCCCCAGCACGCTGATCGCGCTGCCGTTGTCGATCGCCACGTCGCCATAGAGCGAGTTGGCATAGATGCCGAACGCCACGAGCGCGGCAGCCACCTCGATGCTGCCGCCGTCGTTGGTGACGCTTGCGACGCCATCCACCGACTGGGCCATAAGGCCGACACCCACGCCGAGGTTGCTGACCACCTGGATGTTGCCGCTGTTGGCCACATCGACGCCGGCATAACCGGAAGCCCGCACGCCGTAGGCCCCGCTGCGCCCGGACACGGCGATGTCGCCGCTGTTGGTGATGCCGGCCGCGCCCTCGTCGCTGGATGCAAGCACGCCGGTGGCCCGGCTGCTGCCGCTGGTGGCGGACAGGGTGCCGCTGTTGTCGACCGCCACGTTCCCGGCCGGGGCCAGCGCGGCCACGCCATAGGTCTGGGTCCAGCCGTAGGCGTCGATGGCACCGGCGTTGTCGATGGCGATGTCGCCGTGGGTGGCGTAGGCGAAAACGCCGCGGGCGATGCCGAAGTACGAATACGCCTCGATGCCGGCATCGGCGGCGTTGTTGATGGACACGCCGCCGTTTTCCGCCACTGCGTAAACGCCCAGCGCCGCGGTGGTGCCGTTGGCGTAGATCGAGCCGCTGTTGTCGAGGGTGATGTCGCCGTTGCCGGAGAACGCCTTGACGCCATCGGCGCGGGTATTGGTGAACAGGCCCGTGGCGTAGGCGCCGACATCGCCGCTGTTGTGGATGTTGACGTCGCCGTTGGCGGAGGCGTCGATGCCCGCCGCCCTGCGCACGCCGGCGGCCACCACGCTGCCGCTGTTGTCCACCGAGGCGGTGCCGTTGGCGCCGAAGGCCAGCAGGCCGGTGGGAGTCACGCCGGTGCTGTTCGCCGTGCTGGCGGCAACCACCGCTCCCGAGTTCGTGACGCTGGCTTCGCCGGCGAACGACATCCCCACGAGGCCGAACGCCGGCCCCTTCGAGACCACGGTGACATCGCCCTCGTTGTGGATCCCCGCATCGCCGTCCGCCGATGCCAGGATGCCGTAGCCGCCGTAGCTGGTGATCGGGCGGTTCTGCTCGACGACGATGTCGCCGCTGTTGTTGATCTGCACGGTGCCGCCGGTGCCGGTGGCGATGCCTTCGATGCCGATGGCGCCGTACACCGCGGCGGCATGGATCACGCCGCTGTTGTCGATCTGGATCGCCGCGCCTTCGCCGTTGGCAGCCGCCTGGATACCCCACGCCAGCGCACTGCCGGTGGTGGTGCCGGCGTCGATGCCGCCGGTATTGCTGATGCTGGCATCGCCATAGGTCTGGGTGTGGATGCCGGAGGCGTAGTAGCCGCGCGCGGTGATCGTGCCGTCGTTGACCACGGTGGCATCGTGCGCAGCGGCGTAGATGCCGTAGGCACGGCCCGCCGCGTACACGCCGGCATGGATTTCACCGCTGTTGCTGACCTGCGCCGACCCGGTGGCGTGCGCCTCGATGCCGGCGGCCCAGTCGTAGCCGAGCGCCGCGATGCCACCGCTGTTCTCGACCACCACATCGGCGCCGGACACGAAGATGCCGTCGGCCAGGCCGTAGTAGGACACCGCGGTGATGTCGGCGGCATTGTCGACCGACACGTCGCCGGCGGTGCTGTAGCCGTAGATGCCGATGGCATTGCCGTACAGCGTCGCCGCCTGCAGGGTGCCGGTGGCCGCGTTGCTGATCTGGACGCTGCCGCCTTCGCTGTAGCCGCGGATCGCGGTGGCGCCGTCAAGGCCGACTTCGGTGATCACGTCGGCGTTGTCGATGACGATGTCGCCGGGCTGGGTCACGTCGATGGCCAGCGCCACCGGGCCACCGGTGACCACGGTCAGGTCGAACACCGGGGCCAGGTCGATCGCCGGGCGAGCGGCCGGCTGCTGCTGCACGGTGGGCGCCTTCGCAGGGGCTGCCAGCGCGCCGCCGGACACGCCGAGCGCGAACGTCATCGCGGAAGCCGCCAGTGCCGAACGCACCGCGCGCGCCATGGGGGCCAGCTTGACCGCGCGCTGGTTGCGCGCACCCATGCCACGTGTGCCGACGATCCGAATGTCGTTCATGCGATCTCCCGAAGCCAGAATTCAAGGGTGAGGCGGCGGAACCGGACGGTTCCGACCTGGCGCCGGGGCAATGGCATGCATGCGAACAACCACCCTCCCCGGTGTTTGCCAACCATTCATTTACGCCGCCAACCATTGCTCGTGTCAATAGCGTGACTGCCCGCACGCCTTGCCGGGGCGCCTGCCGAGCGGGCGTTTCCACCGCAAACCTCGCGTCGCAGCGCCGGTTCTGGAATAATCCGGCGCTTGACGGCCGAACCTGGCCACGACTGCGCGGGAACAACATGCGGACTCACGACCTGGCTTTCCTCAAGCGTTTCTCGATGGTGATCGCCTTCCTGGTGTTGCTGGCGCTGGGCCTGATCCTGTTTGCCCGCCACCTCAACGGCAAGGTCGAGTACCCCGAAAGCGCGGTGGCCAAGCAGAACCTGCAGGACCGCATCGCCCCGGTCGGCGCGGTCTACGCCGGCGCCACCGGCGCCGCGGCGCAGGCTGCGGCAGCCGCGGCGGCTTCCGCTGCGCAGACCGCCAACGTGCCGTTCGACGGCCGCACCGATGGCGCGGAGATCTTCAACAACGGCCCCTGCACCGGCTGCCACACCGCCGGCGTCGGCGGCGCCCCGAAGCTTGACGCCGCCGGCATCGGCGCGCGCGCGGCAGAGCAGGGCGTGGAGATGCTGATCAAGAAGGCCACCGAAGGCTTCACCGGCACCGCCGGGGTGATGCCGGCCAAGGGCGGCAACCCGGCCCTGACCGACGACCAGATGAAGGCGGTGGTCGAGTGGATGGTGTCGCAGAGCAAGTAAGCCGCGCACCGCACGCCAGCCGGACGCCGCCTGCGGGCGGCGTTCGCGTTTGTGGCGGGCCGGCCGGCGGTTTCACGCTGGCTGCGGCATCATGGCAGGCATGAACGAGACGACAGCCAAGCCCGCCGGCGCCGATGCGGCGCTGGTCATCGACGGCCCCGCCGGCCGGATCGAAGCCGCCTACGACGAGGCCGAAGCCACCCCGCAGCCGGTGCTGGCCATCGTCTGCCACCCGCTGCCCACCGAGGGCGGCACCATGCACAACAAGGTGGTGACGATGGCCGCGCGCGCTGCGCGAGTCCGGCATCGCCACCCTGCGTTTCAATTTCCGCGGCGTGGGTGGCTCCGAAGGCAAGTTCGACGACGGCGATGGCGAACTGGAAGACCTGCGCGCGGTCGCCGCGTGGGCGCGCGCCCGCCATCCGGACAAGGCGCTGTGGCTGGCCGGTTTCAGCTTCGGTGCCTGGGTGTCGCTGCGCGGCGCGGTGGAGCTGGGCGCGGCCGCGCTGATCAGCATCGCCCCGCCGGTAGGCCGCAGCTGGGAGTTCGCGGACATCGCCCTGCCGACCATGCCGTGGCTGGTGATCCAGGGCGATGCCGACGAGATCGTCGATGCCACCGCCGTGCGCGACTGGGTGACTTCGCTGCCTTCGCCGCCCGCGTTGGTGGAGATGCCCGACACCAGCCACTTCTTCCATCGCAAGCTGATGGACCTGCGCGGCGCGCTGAAGAACGGCATCCGCGGCTGGCTGCCGCTGCCTCCTGCGGCATGAGCGAGGCGTCGCTTCCTTCGCAGCGCTATGCCGAGGGCGTGGCGCGTGGCGACTGGCTTGCCGATCCGGCCCAGCAGCCGGCCCTGCGCGCGCTCGACCGCGTCCATGCCGAACTGATGCGGCCGGCACCCGCGCGCGGCCTGCTGCAGCGGCTGCTTGGCGGCCCGGCGGAGGCGCCGCCGGTGCACGGGCTGTACCTGTGGGGCGGGGTCGGCCGCGGCAAGACCTTCCTGATCGACCTGTTCTACGCCGGCCTGCCGATCCGCGAGAAGCGCCGCACCCATTTCCACCGCTTCATGCGCGAGGTGCACGAGCGCCTGCGCACGCATGCCGGCGAACGCGACCCGCTGGCGGCGATCGCGCGCGAATGGCGCCGCAACCTGCGCGTGCTGGTGCTCGATGAATTCTTCGTCTCCGACATCGGCGACGCGATGCTGCTGGCACGGCTGCTTGAGCGCCTGTTCGCCGAAGGCGTGGTGCTGGTCACCACCTCCAACGCCGCGCCCGCCGCGCTGTACAAGGACGGCCTGCAGCGCGCGCGCTTCCTGCCCGCGATCGCCCTGCTGCAGCGCCATTGCGAAGTGGTGGAACTGGTCAGCGACACCGACTACCGGCTGCGCGCGCTGACCCAGTCGCCGGTGTACCGCGCCCCGCTGGACGCCGACGGCGATGCCTGGCTGCAGCGGCGCTGGCACGAACTGGGCGGCGACGATGGCCACCGCGACGCCGGCATCGTCATTGATGGCCGCCGCATCCCGGTGCGCGCGCGCAGCAAGGGGCTGTGCTGGTTCGACTTCGCCGCGCTGTGCGAGGGCCCGCGCGGGAATGCCGATTACATCGAGATCGCACGCGAATTCCATACCGTGCTGGTGGGCGGCATTCCGCATTTCGATGGGTTGCGCGACGACGCCGCGCGCCGCTTCGTGCACCTTGTGGATGAGCTGTACGACCGCCACGTCAACCTGGTGTGCACCGCCGACGCCGCGCCGATGGCGCTGTATTCGGGCGAACGCCTGGCCGCCGCGTTCGAGCGCACCACCTCGCGGCTGATCGAGATGCAGTCGGCCGACTACCTTGCCGACGAGCACCGCTGCGAATGAACGCCAACACCACCGCCAATTCGCCGCTCGGCCGCGAGACCGCCTATCCCGCGCAGTACGACCCCGGCCTGCTGTACCCGATCCCGCGCGCACCGGCGCGGGCGCAGCTGGGCATCGCGGACGGCGCGCTGCCGTTCATCGGCATCGACCGCTGGCAGGCATTCGAGCTGTCGTGGCTGGACCCGCGCGGCAAGCCGCAGGTCGCCACCGCCACCCTGCAGGTGCCGGCGGATTCACCCAACCTGGTGGAATCCAAGTCGCTCAAGCTCTACCTGAACTCCTTCAACGCCAGCCGCTTCGACGATGCCGAAGCGGTGCGCGCGCGCATCGAGGCGGACCTGTCGCAGGCCGCCGGCGCGCCGGTGACGATGGCGTTCGGCCTGCCGGCGCAGGCGACGGCCGCGGATGCCAACGACATCGACGGCCTCGACATCGCCATCGACAGCTACGGCCCGCCCGACGCCGCGCTGCTGCAGGCGGATGCCGGCGACATCGTCGAAGAGACGCTGCACAGCGCGCTGCTGAAATCCAATTGCCCGGTCACCGGCCAGCCCGACTGGGCCGACGTCACCATCGCCTACCGCGGACCGCGCCTCGACCGCGCCGGCCTGCTGCGCTACATCGTCAGCTTCCGCGACCACGCCGGTTTCCACGAACAGTGCGTGGAGCAGATCTTCGTCGACCTGCTGGCGCGCTGCGCGCCGCAGCGGCTGTCGGTGGAAGCCCGCTACACCCGCCGCGGCGGCCTCGACATCAATCCCTGGCGCGCCACGCCCGGCCTTGCCGCGCCCGCAGCCGTCCGCACCGAACGGCAATAGCCGCTGCCTGAACGGCGGCGGCGCGCCGCCATGTTTTCTTAACGAGTCGCGTGCAAGCGTTGCCCTTGTCCGAATACCGGGCAAGGAGTTCCCATGAGCAACGACAAGAAACCCGACTTCTCCGACGTGCAAAGCGCCGTGCAGAGTACGGAGCAGGTCAAGCCCGACTTCTCCGATGTCCAGTCGCGGGTGACATCGACCGAAGCGATCGCCGGCGGCACGCCCGGTGAACAGACTTACACCGTGGAAAAGGGCGACAACCTCTCGAAGATCGCCAAGCATTTCTACGGCAAGCAGGACTGGAAACGCATCTTCGACGCCAACCGCGACCAGCTCTCGGACCCGGACCGGATCCAGCCCGGCCAGGTGCTGAAAATCCCCGCGCGCGAAGACTGACCCACGCCCCCACGACGAACGACGAGGAAACCCAATGAACAAGCTCAACCGTCTCCACATGAGCGTGCTGGCCGTCCTGCTGGGCAGCGTGGCACTGGTCGGCTGCAAGAAGAAGGAAGAGCCGGCGCCGCCGCCGGTGGCCAGCGAACCGGCACCGATGGCGGAACCGCCCGCACCGATGCCAGCCACCGCCTCGGTCACCAGCGTCGACCTCGGCAACGCGGTGGGCGCCGACATGCGCGTCACCGCGCCGATGACCACCTTCAGCCCGAAGGACACCATCCACGCCGCGGTCGCCACCGCCACCTCCGACCCGATGGCCTCGGTGTCCGGCAAGCTGGGCGCCAAGTGGACCCACGTGGACAGCAACCAGACCGTCAACGAAGAGAGCAAGGACGTCACCTTCACCGGCGACGGCGTCACCGACTTCCAGATCAGCAAGCCCAGCGGCTGGCCGACCGGCAAGTACAAGGTGGAGATTTCGCTGGACGGCAACGTGGTGCAGACCCGCGAATTCGAAGTGCGCTGAGCGCGCGCAATCCGCTTCGATGCCGGGAGGGCGCGGCTTCGGCCGCGCCCTTTTCCGTGACCGGGCATGCCGGCATGCGCGCGGGTTTTGCCCGCCGGGGCGGCAAGGCGCGACAATGACGGCTTCCTCCGCGAACCCGAGCCGCCATGTCCAAGATCCTCTACACCCTGACCGACGAAGCGCCGTTCCTCGCCACCGCCTCGTTCCTGCCGATCGTGCAGGCGTATGCGAAGACCGCGGGCGTGGACGTGGAGACCCGCGACATCTCGCTGGCGGCGCGGATCCTGGCGCAATTCCCGGAACTGCTGGGGCAGCGTGCGGTGGCCGACGACCTTGCCGAGCTGGGCACGCTTGCGAAGACGCCGGAAGCCAACATCATCAAGCTGCCGAACATTTCCGCCTCGGTGCCGCAGCTGAAGGCGGCGATCAAGGAGCTGCAGGGCAAGGGCTACCCGCTGCCGGAGTTCCCCGACGCGCCGCAGGGCGATGGCGAGAAGGACGTGCGCGCGCGCTATGGCAAGGCGATGGGCAGCGCAGTGAACCCTGTGCTGCGCGAGGGCAATTCCGACCGCCGCGCGCCGAAGGCGGTGAAGGCCTATGCGAAGAAGCATCCGCACCGGATGGGCAAGTGGGACGCGGGCTCGAAGTCGCACGTGGCGCACATGACGGCCGGCGATTTTTACGGCAGCGAGCAGAGCTACACCATGGTCAACGCCGGCCCGGTGCGGATCGAATACACCAGCGTCACCGGCAGCAGCTTCCCGCTGCGCGGTCCGGTCATGCTG
>JANJSW010000205.1 GCA_024711415.1 Thermomonas sp.
CGGTAGGCGGCGCACAGGCCGGCCAACCCGGGCGGCTGGCCTTCGATGCGCCGCGCCTGCGGCAGCAGGCGGTCGGCAAGCTCCGCCCGCAGCGCCAGGCCGGCACTGTCCAGCGCTTCGACCGCGTGCAGGTCGAGTCCCTGCGCGCCGTCCAGCGCGGCCAACGCCTGCGGCCACACGGCGGCCACGCTGGCGCGGTCCAGCCGGCCGCGCAGACGCAGCAGCGTGCCCACGCGCTCGACGCTGGCCTCAGCGGCTGCCATTGCCGGCGGCGGTCTTGAGGCTGCCGCTGCGCAGGTCGGCGGCGACCTGGGCGATGCCCTTCTGCCGCAGCGGGGTGTCGAACTGGCCGCGGAAGGTCTGCACGTAGGACACGCCTTCGATCATGACGTCGAAGATCTTCCAGCCGCCGTTGTTGCGGACCAGGTAGTCCACCGGCACCGGCGCGCCGTTGTCGCGCAGCAGTTCGGTGGACACCTTCACGCCGCGCCCGCCGGGCAGCGCGGTCTCGCCCTTCAGGCGCAGCCGCGGCTTGCCTTCGAAGTCGAGCAGGGCGGTGCCGTAGCGCTGCATCAGGTTGTCCACCATGGCGTCGGCGAACAGCTTGATGTCGGCCTCGCTGGCGCCGCGGCCGTGCGCGCCCAGCACCAGCCTGGCGGCGTACATGCTGTCGAAGCTGCCGCGCAGCTCGGTGTCGATGAAGCTGCGCAGGGTGGCCGGGTTCTTGCGGAACTCGGCGCGGCGCTGCTGCAGGGTGGCGAGGATGCGGCCGCCGTTGGCGACCACCTGCTGGCCCGGGGTGGCGGCAGCCTGCTGGGCTTGGGCGGCCAGCGGCGTCACCGCCAGCAGGGGCGCCGCGACGGCGATCGACAGGGACAGGATCAGGGACTTCATGGGGTGGTTTCCGTGGGGGACGGGGAGCTGGTGCTGTTGGCATCGGCCGGCGCGGACGCGCCACCGCCGCCGAACATGTACTTGCCGGCGAGCTGGATCAGATCCACCGCCGGCTGGGTGTAGGCGATTTCCTCGCCGGACTTGAGGTTTTCCGGGTCGCCGCCGGGCTGCAGGCCGATGTAGCTCTCGCCCAGCAGGCCGCTGGTGAAGATGCCGGCGGAGGTGTCGGCGGGCAGCTGGTAGCGGCGGTCGATATCCAGCGTCACCACCGCGTCGAAGCGCTTGGGGTCGAGGTCGATCTTCGCCACCCGGCCCACCGCCACGCCGCCGATCCGCACCGGCGCCTGCAGGCGCAGCTGGCCGAGGGTGGAGAAGCGCGCGGTCAGCGGATAGGTGTCGCCGCCGCCGCCGAACTGGCGGTTGGTCGAGGCGAAAGCCAGCACCAGCAGCGATGCCAGCGCCAGCAGCAGGAACGCACCGACCGCGAATTCGAGCCTGGGGCCACGGATTGCCATTGATCTACCTCTGTCCAAACTTGCCGGGCATGGGCAATGCCCCGGTGTTGCGTTGAACCTCCGCGCAGCGAAGCGCGGAGGCATGGGAATGAATTACTGGAACAGCAGCGCGGACATCACGAAATTGAGCATCAGCACCAGCAGCGAGGCGTTGACCACCGCGCGGGTGGTGGCCACCGAGGTGCCCTCGATGGTGGGTTCGGCATGGAAGCCGGAATGCGAGGCCACCAGCGCCGCGGTGCCGCCGAACACGGCCGACTTCAGCAGCGCCACGCCGAAGTCGTCCCACGCATCCACGCTGTTCTGCAGCGCCGACCAGAAGGTGCCGTTGTCCAGGCCGAGGATGCGCACCGCCTCGAACCAGCTGGCGGCGATCGCCAGCGAGCAGAAGAACCCGGTCAGCAGCGGCACGCACAGCACCGCCGCCCAGAAGCGCGGCGCCACCGCCTTGGCCAGCGGGTCGATCGCCATCAGCTCCAGCGCCTTGATCTGGTCGGTGGCGCGCATCAGCCCCAGCTCGGCCGAGATCGAGCTGCCGGCGCGGCCGATGAACAGCAGCGCGGTCAGCACCGGGCCCAGCTCGCGATAGAGCGACAGCCCCAGCAGGGTGGACAGCGCGTCGGAGGCGCCGAAGGTCTGCAGCGTGCGGTAGCCCTGCAGGGTCAGCACCAGCCCGACGAAGGCGCCACCCACCGCGATGATCGGCAGCGAGCGCGCGCCGACCTTGTAGATCTCCTTGACCAGCTCGGCCAGGAAGTCGGCGCTCGGGCGCGAGGCGCGCAGCACGGACAGCGAAAACAGCCCGGCACGGCCGAGCGCACGCATCGAGGCGACCACGGGCATCAGGCAGCCTCCTGCCGGGGCGCGCTTTCGAACGCGATCGGGCCGTCGGGCGCGCCGTCGAGGAACTGCCGGAGCAGCGGATCGCTGCTGGCCTGCAGTGCATCCGGGGCGCCGTCGAACATGATGGTGCCGTTGGCGATGACCACCGCCTGGTCGCAGACCGGCAGGGTTTCGCGCACATGGTGGCTGACCACGATGCAGGTCAGGCCCAGGGTCTGGTTGAGCCGCCGCAGCAGGCTCATGATCACGCCGCTGGCGATCGGGTCCAGCCCGGTCAGCGGTTCGTCGCAGAGCAGCAGCGGCGGGTCCAGCGCCAGCGCACGGGCCAGCGCGGCGCGACGGGCCATGCCGCCGGACAGCTCGCGCGGGAACAGGTTGGCGGCGGCACGCAGGCCCACCGCGTCCAGCTTCATCTCCACCAGCCGGCGCAGCACTGGCTCCGGCAGGCGCGCGTGCGCGCGCAGCGGCAGCGCCACGTTCTCCGCCACGGTCAGGTCGGTCAGCAGGCCGTTGCCCTGCAGCAGCACGCCCAGGCCCTTGCGCATCTCCAGCAGCGCGCGCGGGTGGCGCGGGACTTCCTTGCCGAACACCTCGACGCGACCAGCCGCCGGCACCAGTTCACCGGTGATCGCCGCCAGCAGGGTGGACTTGCCGGTGCCGGACGGGCCCAGCACCGCGGTCATGCTGCCCTGCGGGATGGCCAGGTCCAGCCCATGCAGGATGCTGCGCCCGCCGCGATCAAGGCGGACGGACGACAGGCGCACGGCAGTGGCGGACGGATCGGACATGGACAGGGGAACCCAGAGGAAATGCCGGAGCGGCCTTGCGCGCGGGCGCGAGGTCGCACAGGTTGCCGCGAACTGGCTGAACCGGGCTGAAGCGATTGAACCAGCGGGTACAGGAATTATCGCGCATCCCGACACCGCGGTGTACCGCCATCCGGGTGCCGCGCTGGAATGCTGCGTCCCGCAAGGCGCAGTTCGGGGGGCTTAGGCTCACTGCATGAGATGGGGCTCCGGCATCATGGCTGCATGTCCGGCACCGCCTCCGACTTCCGCCTCTACCACTCCAATGCGCTGGACGTGCTGGCCGCGCTGCTGGCCGACGAGCTGCGCACGCCCGCCGCCGGCCAACCGCTGCTGGCGCCGGACACCGTGCTGATCCCGCAGGTGGCGATGCGGCGGTGGCTGCAGGCCACCCTGGCGCAGCAGCACGGCGTGGCCGCCAACCTCGAATTC
>JANJSW010000233.1 GCA_024711415.1 Thermomonas sp.
GGCGCATCCAGCAGGTAGACCTGCACGCCATGCGCCGGCACGCTGGCTTCGAGCTTTCCACCCGCGGCGACCTCGATCGCTTCGCCATCCAGCGCCGACATCCAACGGCCCGCCTGCAGCATCGAATCGATCGCGAAACGCGCCGCCGCATCGCCCTTGTTCAGCAGCACCAGTGCGATCTGCGCATTGCCGGCGTGCTGGTACACCCGGTAGAACGCCGCGCGCGTGCCCTGCAGCTCGACGTTGACCTGCAGGCCACGCTGCAGCGCTGGCGAGGCTTCGCGCACCTTGGCGATGCGCGAAAGCGCCACGCGGATCGGGCTGGCCTTGGCCGCGGTGATGCCCTCCATGCCGAAGTAGTTGCGGTTGCCGCCGTGCTCGGGCCGGCCGCGCATGAAGCCCATCTCCGAGCCGTAATAGACCACCGGGATGCCGCGTGCGGTGAACAGCCAGTTGTGCGCGTCGATGAAGCCGGCATCGCTGGCATCCATGCGCGGCATGTCGTGGTTGTCGTAGAAGGTGGCGAGGTCGTAGGGGTTCGCGTACGGCCCGCCGGTGAGGTGCAGCGCCGGCGCCAGCCGCTCGAAGCCGGCCTGCTTGTGGCCGAAAGCCTCCTCCATCGCCTGCTTCATCGGGAAGTCCAGCACGCTGGTTTCGCCGTGGCCGGGCAGGGTGTGGCGGGCGATGGTGCCGGCGTTGTAGTCGAAGGCTTCGCCGAACATGAAGAAGTCGGGATGCTTGGCGCGGATGCGGCTGGTGAACTGCTGCCAGAACGCATCCGGCATCCACGCGATGGTGTCGATGCGGAAGGCGTCGGCGCCCTGTTCGATCCACTGCTCGTAGGCGCCCGCCAAGTAGTCCAGCACCGCGGGGTTGTTCTCGTCGAGGTCCGAGAGCTGGGCGAGGTTGCCGCTGGCGTATTTTTCGCCATCGACCGGGCCGACATTGTTGTAGAAGCGGTGCAGCGGGTTGTGCGCGGGGTCTAGCTGTTGCGGCGACAGGTTCTGGTGGTCGGCCAGCAGCTTGCCGTCCTTGTCGTAGATCTTGCCGAAGCCGGGTTGGTCGCGCTCCATCCCCCACGCCGGCGAGCCGTGGTTGCCCACGATGTCCAGCACCAGCTTCATGCCCTTGCCGTGCACGGCGTCGGCCAGCCCGCGGAAGTCCAGCCCCTGGCTGGGCAGGTGCTCGTCGAGCTTGTAGAAATTCACGCCCCAGTAGCCGTGGTAGCCGGTCTTGCCCTTGTCGGCGAGGCTGCCGCCGCAGGTCGGCGCGGTGCCGCCGGTGAACGGCTCGTCGGGGTTGTCCACGACGGGGGTGATCCACACCGAGGTGAAGCCCATTCCGCGGATGTAGTCGAGGTTGTCCGCTAGCCCCTTGAAGTCGCCGCCGAGGTAGCCGATGTTGCCGGCCACGCCGTTGCAGGGCGCCAGCGGGAGGTCGAAGGTGCCCTGGTCGCGCTGGTCGTTGGCGGTGTCGCCGTTGACGAAGCGGTCGGTCAACACGAAGTAGACGGCCTCGCGGGCGAACGGTTCCAGCGTGCCGTAGTAGTCGCTGGCGGTGCGCGCGGCGGGCGGCGTGGTGCTGGCGCAGCCGCTGGCGGCGATGAGCAGGGCGATGGCGAGGAGGGTGCGGGTCTGGCGCATGGCGGGCCTCAGGCGTGGGCGGCGGGTTCGGGCACGCGCAGCACGCAGGCCCCGGCGACGAGCATGCTGGCGCCGCCCAGCACGAGGATCTTCGACGGGTCGTCGGCGAACACGTGCTTGAGGATGTAGCCCAGCGTGGCCACCGCCACCAGCTGCGGGATGACGATGAAGAAATTGAAGATGCCCATGTACACGCCCATCTTGCTGGCGGGCACGCTGTCGGACAGCAGCGCGTACGGCAGCGACAGGATCGAGGCCCAGGCGATGCCGACGCCGGCCATCGACAGCAGCAGCCAGTTCTCGTCGGGCAGGAACGGGATCGAGGCCAGTCCCAGCCCGCCCAGCGACACGTTGACCAGGTGGCTGCCGCGCAGGCCGAAGCGGCGTGCCATCCACGGGATCGCGATCGCGGCCAGTGCGGCGAAGCCGTTGTAGGCGGCGAACAGCACGCCCACCCAGTTGGCGCCGGTGTTGTAGGCGGCCGAGGTGGTGTCGGTGCTGCCGTAGTACACGCTGGTGACGGTGGCGGTGGTGTAGATCCACATCGCGAACAGCGCGAACCACGAGAAGAACTGCACCACCGCCAGCCGGCGCATGGCGGTCGGCATCGCGTAGATGTCGTGCATGACCTGGGCGAAGCCGTTGTCGCGGCCCACCACGTTCAGTGCCAGCAGGGCCACGCCGTAGGCGGCCAGCAGCGCGCCCAGCAGGTACAGCTCGCGCGGCAGGCCCTGCCAGGCCACCCCGGCCAGGCCCAGCGCGCCGACCGGCAGCCACAGCAGGCCGAAGCGGGTGGCGCGCGGCCGGTCCAGCGGTGCGCGGTCCAGCGGTGGCGCCTGGTCGAAGGCCTGCAGCGCTTCCGGCGGATATTCGCGGGTGCGCAACACCGTCCACGCGATCGCGCCCAGCAGCACGCCGGCGCCGGCGTAGAAGGCGTAGCGCACGGTGTCGGGCACTTCGCCGGGACCGGCGGTGTTGGCCACGCCCCACTTCGCCAGCAGCCACGGCAGCAGGCTGGCCACCACCGAGCCGATGCCGATGAAGAAGCTCTGCATCGCATAGCCCTTGGCGCGTTGCGATACCGGCAGCTGGTCGCCGACGAAGGCGCGGAAGGGTTCCATCGACACGTTGATGGACGCATCCAGCACCCACAGCAGCCCGGCGGCGATCCACAGCGTCGGCGAGTCGGGCATGAACAGCAGCGCCAGCGAGGCGAGCAGGGCACCGGCGAGGAAATACGGCCGCCGCCGGCCCAGCCCGGTCCAGGTGCGGTCGGACAGGTAGCCGATCACCGGTTGCACCAGCAGGCCGGTCAGCGGCGCGGCGATCCACAGGCCCGGCAGCGAATCCATCTCCGCGCCCAGGGTCTGGAAGATGCGGCTGACGTTGGCGTTCTGCAGGGCGAAGCCGAACTGGATGCCCAGGAAACCGAAGCACATGTTCCAGATCTGCCAGAACGACAGCTGCGGTTTGGCGGTGGTGCCGGTGGTGTGCATGCGGTCCCCTGTGCGCGCGGTGGCCGGCCGGGACGGGCGGCGGGGTAGATATACCGCACCGCTTCCGCCGCGCCGTGCATGTAAACGTATTCACGCACCAGCGGTGCCGCAGCCGTGGCGACGCGCGGCATAGTCCGCGCTTGTCGCAGGGGCGTGGAGCGGGAATGGCTGGACAGAACTGGTGGCGCGGCGCGGTGATCTACCAGATCTA
>JANJSW010000240.1 GCA_024711415.1 Thermomonas sp.
CAGCAGCACCAGCACCAGTGCGCCCATCCACCACAGGCGCGGGCCTTCCTCGGCCAGGAAGTGGGTCACGCCGAGCGCGCCCATGCGATCAACGAGTTTTCCGACGTAGGCATACAGCGCCACCTCACCCAGCGCGAACGCCGCCGAGGTGACGGCCATCAGCAGCAGCCACGGTTCCGCGCCGCGGGTGAAGTGGCGGCAGAACGCATACAGCGTGGCCGGCGGCTGCGTCGGCGGTGCGTCCGGGAAGGGATCGAGGCGGGTTTCGAACCAGCGCAGCATGCGGGGCGTTCCGGGCGGGGCAGCGCATTGTGCCGTGCGCCCGTGATTCCTGCCTTCGCGTGGTCGCGGCATTAGAATCGCCCGATGACGAAGCTCGTGCTGATCGACGGTTCCTCCTACCTCTACCGCGCCTTCCACGCGCTGCCGCCGCTGACCAATGCGGCCGGCGAGCCGACCGGCGCGCTGTTCGGTGTGGTCAACATGCTGCGCGGCCACCTGAAGGAGAAGCCCGAGCACATCGCCTTCGTGGTCGATGCGCCCGGCAAGACCTTCCGCGACGACCTGTATCCCGAGTACAAGGCCAACCGCCCGCCGATGCCCGACGAGCTGCGCGCGCAGGTCGAGCCGATGCTGGAGATCGTGGCGGCGCTCGGCATCCCGATCCTGCGCGAGCCGGGGGTGGAGGCGGACGACGTGATCGGCACGCTGGCACTGCAGGCGGCGGCGCAGGGCCTGGCCGTGACCATTTCCACCGGCGACAAGGATTTCGCCCAGCTGGTGCGGCAGCCGGCAGCCAGCGCGGGGCCGGTGGCGCTGGTCAACACCATGAGCGGCAGCCGGATGGACTCGGATGCGGCGGTGATCGAAAAGTTCGGCGTGCGCGCCGACCAGATCGTCGACCTGCTGTCGCTGATGGGCGACACCATCGACAACGTGCCGGGGGTGGAGAAGTGCGGGCCGAAGACCGCCGCCAAATGGCTGGCCGAATACGGCAGCCTCGACGGCGTGATCGCCAATGCCGATGCGATCAAGGGCAAGATCGGCGACAACCTGCGCGCCGCGCTGGCGCGGCTGCCGCTGAACCGCGAGCTGGTCACCATCAAGACCGACGTGGCGCTGGCACAGGCCCCGGCCGACCTTGCGCTGCGCGAACGCGACGTGGACTCGCTGCGCACGCTGTACGCCCGCTATGGCTTCAACCAGGCGCTGAAGGAGCTGGAAGGCGGCGCGGCGACCGGCGCGGTGGCGAACAAGGAGCCGGGGGCCGCGCGCGGCGGCGGTTTCGTCGCGGCTTCGCCGGCGCCGTTGGAGGACATCGACCCCGCGCTGTCCGCGCCGGGCGAATACGAAACGGTATTGACCGAGGCGCAACTCACTGACTGGATCGCGAAGCTGCAGGCAGCCGACGAGTTCGCCTTCGACAGCGAAACCGATTCGCTCGATCCGCTACGCGCCAATCTGGTCGGCCTGAGCTTCAGCGTCGAGCCGGGCAAGGCCTGCTACCTGCCGCTGGGCCATGACTATCCCGGCGCGCCCGCGCAGCTTTCACGCGCGCAGGTGCTGGACGCGCTGCGCCCGCTGCTGTCGGATCCGGCGAAGAAGAAGCTGGGCCAGCACGGCAAGTACGATCTGCACGTGCTGCGCCGGCACGGCATCGACGTGCGCGGCTACGCCGACGATACCCTGCTCGAAAGCTTCGTGCTCAGCGCCGGCATCGCCCGCCACGACATGGACTCGCTGGCGAAGCGCCATCTCGGCTACGACACCATCAAGTACGAAGCGGTGGCCGGCAAGGGCGCCAAGCAGATCCCGTTCTCGCAGGTCGCCATCGACGACGCCACCCGCTACGCCGCCGAGGACGCCGACATCACCCTGCGCCTGCACCGCGTGCTGCGCGCGAAGCTGCACGCCGAGCCGACGCTGGAAGCGGTCTACCGCGACATCGAGATGCCGCTGGTGCCGGTGCTGGCGCGGGTGGAGGCGAACGGCGTGCTGGTCGATGCCGACGAACTGCGCCGGCAGTCGGCGGAGCTGGGCCGGCGCATGCTGGCCGCGCAGCAGCAGGCCACCGAACTGGCCGGCCGCAGCTTCAATCTCGACTCGCCCAAGCAGCTGGGGGCGCTGCTGTTCGACGAGCTGAAGCTGCCGGCGCTGGTGAAGACGCCGGGTGGCGCGCCTTCGACCAACGAAGAGGCGCTGGAAGCCATCGCCGACCAGCACGAACTGCCGCGGATCATCCTGGAATACCGCGGCTTGGCCAAGCTGCGCAGCACCTATACCGACAAGCTGCCGGAGATGGTCAATCCCGACACCGGCCGCGTGCACACCAGCTACCACCAGGCCGGCGCGGCCACCGGGCGGCTGTCGTCGTCCGACCCCAACCTGCAGAACATCCCGATCCGCAGCGAGGAAGGGCGGCGCATCCGCACGGCCTTCATCGCGCCGGCGGGCCGCAAGCTGGTGGCCTGCGACTACTCGCAGATCGAGCTGCGGATCATGGCGCACCTGTCGCAGGACCCGGCGCTGCTGCGCGCGTTCGCCGAGGGCGCCGACATCCACCGCGCCACCGCCGCCGAGGTGTTCGGCAAGCCGATCGCCGAGGTGTCGGGCAACGAGCGTCGCGCCGCCAAGGCGATCAACTTCGGCCTGATCTACGGCATGGGCGCGTTCGGGCTGGCCAAGCAGCTCGGCGTGGGGCGCGGCGAGGCGCAGGACTACATCGCGCTGTACTTCAGCCGCTATCCGGGGGTGCGCGACTACATGGAACGCACCCGCCAGCAGGCGCGCGATGCCGGCTTTGTTGAAACCGTGTTCGGCCGGCGGCTGGCGCTGGACTACATCCATTCGCGCAACGCCGCCCAGCGCGCCGGCGCCGAGCGCGCCGCGATCAACGCGCCGATGCAGGGCACCGCCGCCGACATCATCAAGCGCGCGATGGTCGGCGTGGACGCCTGGTTGGAGGCGCACCGCAGCCGCGCGCTGATGATCCTGCAGGTGCACGACGAACTGGTGTTCGAGGTCGACGCCGACTTCGTGCCGACCCTGCTGGAGAAGGTGCCGGCGCTGATGGCCGGCGCGGCTGATCTGCGGGTGCCGCTGGTGGTGGACAGCGGGGTGGGGGTGAATTGGGAAGAGGCGCACTGAACAGCTTTCGTTTCGGCGCTGAAAGCGTGACGTGGAGCGGGTTTGGAAGGTTTCCGCGGAATTGCAATGAATCATTCCTGAACCCAACGGTTTTTTAACTGGAATCTTCACGAACCATCCATGTTCAGAGTGGTCATATAGCTCGCAACAGGTGCAACGCCTGTTGCCGATCACTACCCCTCCCCTGGTGTGATCACCCGGAAGGTGCAGGTCCTCCCCAACCGGCCTTCCCCGGCCCCGCAGTCCCCCCTGGCTGCGGGGCTTTTTTGTGGCCGCCTTTTGGCGGCCGCAAAAACCCAAAGTTTGCTGCGCAAACCTTGGGCCCCATGCCGGTGGCTTCCAAATCCCCGCGCCTGTCGGCGCGCCCCCTTTACTAAAGGGGGCTTTGCGCCATGCGGATTTCATGTGGGTCGTGTGTTGCTAGTCTGCGTGCAGGCGATCAGCGGAGAAGTCCACATGAACGAGTTGTTCCTGCTGTCCGCGCCTTGGTGGCATTTCGTGCTGCGGGCCTGTGTGGTCTACGTGCTGGTGATGGTGTTGGTGCGGGTCTCCGGCAAGCGCGCGGTGGGGCAGTTCACCCCGTTCGACCTGGTATTGCTGATCCTGATCGGCAACGCGGTGCAGAACGGCATCAATGGCGGCGACAACTCGCTGACCGGCGCGGCGATCATGGCCACCACCCTGATCGCGCTCAATTACGTGGTGGCGTGGCAGACCTCGCGCAGCCGCACGGTGGAGCGCTGGGTCGAGGGCGAGCCGGTGGTGCTGGCGCGCGATGGCAAGGTGTTCAGGCAGGTGCTGCGGCGCGAGCTGGTCAGCCACGACGACTTCGCCGAAGCGCTGCGGATGAACAACATCGACGACATCGGCGACGTGCGCCTGGCGCTGCTGGAAACCAATGGCCGCATCAGCGTGATTCCCCGCGAGCGCGACGACTGAGGCGGATCGGCGCGGCCCGTTCATTCGCGGTTGTGTTGCCATCGCCGTCTTGCACGCCTGCTTCACGCAGCTGCGGGGTAAATGACCGCACCCCCCGACAGTGAAGGAGGCTCCATGAAGCGCTTGATCGCCCTGCTGATGCTGGTCATGTTCTCCAGCATGGTCCTGACTGCGTGCAACACCGTGGCCGGTGCCGGCAAGGATGTGCAGAAGGCCGGTGAGAAGGTCGAAGAGAAGGCCCAGGACTGCAAGGACATGAAGTGCTGATCGCTTCCCGTCGCCCGCGCCGGTCAACCGCAGGGATGCTGATGGCGGCGCGGGCGGCGGTCTTGCCTCGGTTCCCCCGGGCCCGGTAATGTCCACCCGATTCCGAGGAGAACCCCCATGAAGCACATGAAGATCGCCCTGTTGGCCCTGGTCTGCCTGGCGTTCCTGGCTGGCTGCAACACCATTGCCGGCGCTGGCAAGGATATCCAGAAGGCCGGCGAGAAGATCGAGGGCGCGGTCAAGTGACCTTCCGCGCCGGCGGGATGGTTCTCGCCGGCGCCATCGCTCAACGCCCCGGCGGATCGGGCACGAAGCCGCCCGGGAATGCGCGTGGCGATCGCCCGGCGTCGGCCTGGTAGCGACGCGGCAGCACGCCCATCGCAACCAGCGCCTGC
>JANJSW010000246.1 GCA_024711415.1 Thermomonas sp.
CCGGCGAAGCGTCGCCGCCGTAGTAGCTGGCCAGGTGCTGCGACCAGACATAGCCGGGATTGGTGGTGAACTGGCCGACCACGGCGCCGTTGGGGCCCAGCATCTGGGTCAGCAGCGGACGGAAGTAACCGCCATCGGTCAGGCTGTCGCCG
Source organism: Thermomonas sp. (assembly GCA_024711415.1). Lineage (GTDB taxonomy): Bacteria > Pseudomonadota > Gammaproteobacteria > Xanthomonadales > Xanthomonadaceae > Thermomonas. The sequence goes on from JANJSW010000246.1 coordinate 153, forward strand.
AAGAAGATGGTGCTGGTGAAGGGCGACGGCGGCGCGGTCTGCGCCACGGCAGGCATCGCGACCACGGCAAGGGCGGCGGACAGCAGGGTCCGGCGGAACAGGGTTTTCATCGGCATCCTCGATCTGGACAGGGAGTTCGGTTCCGGCTGGCGCCGGGTCGCGGGATCGCGACATACGCCAGCGAATGGCGGGTGATCCTTTCATGAAATCATAACGACCTCACGCTGCGCTGCGTCACGAGGCCCTGCAACGGGCGACAATACGCACCCGGGCCTGCATGCTTGCGCAGGCCGCGCCAGAGACCGCCGATTTGACCGACCCGTTTTCCAGCAGCGGCGCCAAGGCCCCGCCCAAGCCCTTCACCGCCACCGAAGGCGTGCGCAAGGTGCGCAGCTTCGTGCTGCGCCAGGGCCGCTTCACCGACGCCCAGCAGCGCGCCTTCGACGAGCTGTGGCCGCGCTTCGGCCTGGACTACGCCGGAATCCCACGCGACTTCGACGCCGCGTTCGGCCGCAGCGCGAAACGCATCCTCGAGATCGGCTTCGGCAACGGCGAGGCGCTCCGTTACTCCGCGCAACGCGACCCGGACCGCGACCACATCGGCATTGAAGTGCACGCGCCCGGCGTGGGCCGCCTGCTCAACGCGCTGGCGGAAGACGAGGCGAACAACGTGCGCCTGTACCACCACGACGCGGTGGAAGTGCTGGAAAACGAGATCGCCGACGGCAGCCTCGACGAAGTGCGCATCTACTTCCCCGACCCCTGGCACAAGAAGCGCCACCACAAGCGGCGGCTGGTGAACCCGGCCTTCGCCGCGCTGCTGGTGCGCAAGCTCGCGGCCGATGGCCGCTTGCACCTCGCCACCGATTGGCGGGAGTATGCGGAGCAGATGTGGGACGTGCTCGATGCCACTTCCGGCCTGCGCAATGCCGCCGGCCCGCGCGGCCACGTGCCGCGACCGGAATGGCGGCCGCAGACCCACTTCGAGACGCGCGGGCAGAAGCTGGGGCACGGCGTCTGGGACCTGCTGTACCACCGCTGCTGAGCCGCGGGCCAACACGTAAGGAAGCCGACGACACTTGATGGACACCACCCTCACCCTCACCGGCGACATGCTCTGGGTGCTGGGCCTGGTGGCGTTCACCATGGCGATGTTCCTGTTCGAGCGCATCCGCGCCGACGCCGTCGCGCTGGTGGTGCTGGTGGTGCTGGGGCTGACCGGACTGGTGGCGCCGGAGGACATCTTCGGCGGCTTCTCCTCGGACGCGGTGATGAACGTCATCGCCACCATGATCCTGGGCGCGGGGCTGGACCGCACCGGCGCGCTCAACCGCCTGGCCAGCTGGCTGCTGCGGCGCGCGCACGGCGTCGAGCAGCGCCTGTTGCTGCTGTCCTCGGCGGTGGCCGGGCTCAATTCGGCGTTCATCCAGAACACCTCGGCCACCGCGCTGTACCTGCCGGTGGCCTCGCGGCTGACCGCGCGCACCGGCATCAGCCTGTCGCGGCTGCTGATGCCGATGTCGGCGGCGATCATCATGGGCGGCAGCCTGACCATGGTCGGCAACTCGCCGCTGATCCTGCTCAACGACCTGCTGGTGTCGGCCAACGCCAACATGCCGTCCGGCGCGGCCTCGCTGCAGCCACTGAAGATGTTCGCGCCGCTGCCGATCGGGCTGGCACTGCTGGCAGGCTCGCTGGCGTACTTCCACTTCTTCGGCCGCCGGGTGTTGCGCGAGGACGGCGACGACGCGGTCACCCCCGCGCGCACCCAGAGCTACTTCGCCCGCGCCTATGGCATCGACGGCGACATCCACGAGCTCACCGTCACCGCCGACAGCCCGCTGGTGGGCATGAGCGTCGGCGATGCCGAAGCGCTGGTCGACATGCCGCTGCTGCTGGCGCTGCAGACCGGCAACGAATCGCGGCTGGCGCCGCCGGCCGACACCCGCATCTGGGTGGGCAGCGTGCTGGGCGTGATGGGCGAGCGCCAGCGCATCGCCGACTTCGCGCAGAAGAACTTCCTGCGCGACTCCGCCCGCCTGCGCGCCTTCGCCGACCTGTTCAACCCCAGCCGCGCCGGCATTTCCGAAGCGGTGGTGCCGCCCACCTCGGGCTTCATCGGCAAGCCGCAATCGCAGCTGCGCCTGCGCAAGCAATACGGGCTGAGCCTGCTGGCGATCAACCGCGACAAGCAGGTGCTGCGCGAGGACGTGCGCAACATCCCGATCCGCGCCGGCGACATGCTGGTGCTGCACAGCATCTGGACCGATCTGGCCGAAGCCGCGCGCAGCCGCGACTTCGTGGTGGTCACCGACTACCCCAAGGGCGAGCAGCGTCCGCACAAGTTCAAGATCGCGATGACGATCTTCGCGGTCACCATGCTGCTGGCGCTGTCCACCCGCATCCCGACCTCGATCGCGCTGATGACCGGCGTGGCCGGGATGCTGGTGACCGGCGTGCTGAAGATGGACGAGGCCTACGCCGCGATCAGCTGGAAGACCGTGTTCCTGATGGCCTGCCTGATCCCGCTGGGCTGGGCGATGGACAGCAGCGGCGCCGCCGCGTGGGTGGCCGGGCACAGCATCGAGCGGCTTCCGGAGGGCATGCCACCCTGGCTGATCGGGCTGGCGCTGGCGCTGTTCACCACCGCCTTCTCGATGGTGATCAGCCATGTCGGCGCCACCATCGTGCTGGTGCCGCTGGCGATCAACCTGGCGCTGGCGGTGGGCGGCAATCCCACCGCATTCGCGCTGATCGTGGCGCTGTCGGCGTCCAACAACTTCGTCACCGCGTCCAACCCGTCGGTGTCGATGATCACCGGCCCGGCCGGCTACACCCCGCGCGACATGTGGCGCGCCGGCGGCCCGCTGACCCTGCTCTACACCTGCATCATCGTGCTGATGGTGAACCTGATCTTCTGAGCCGCAGCGGCGCGGTCAGCCGGCCTCGCCCAGCCGCACTTCGCCCTCGGCCACGTGCACCGGCACCGCGCGCAGGCAGTCGCCGCGGCAGGGACCGGCCACGCAATTGCCATCCGGCAGCGCGAAGGTCGCGCCGTGCACCGCGCAGACCAGCTCGCCGGTCTTGCTGCGCAGGAACCTGCCGGGCGCGAAGTCCAGCCGGCGGCCGGCGTGCGGGCAGACGTTGAGCCACGCGCGCACCCCGCCCTGCGGGTCGCGATAGAGGATCAGCGGTTCGTTGTCGCCATCGACCGGCGCATCGCAGGCATGCAGGCTGTCCGGCGGCAGGGCGTCCAGCGGCGCCAGCGCCACGACCTCGTTTAACGAACTGCTCACAACTGCCCCGCCGGTTCTGTCGATACTTCGCCGCATTGTGTCATGACGCTGTCGCGTCCAGGATCTTCACTACGATGTCCAGCTTCCACCGTCGCACCTTCCTGCGTTTCCGCAGCCTCGCCTTCAACGCCCCGCGCCGCCCGCGCCATCCGCTGCTGCGCGTCGCGCTGGGCCTGCTCGGTGTCGCCCTGCTGCTGGCGCTGGTGGTGGTGGGCGTGTTCGTCGGCGCGGCGATGCTGGCCGGCGGCCTGCTGTGGCGGCTGTGGGTGCAGCGCGGTGCTCGCGCCGGCGTGCGTCGCCGCGAGCAGGCCTTCGAAGGCAGCTACCGGGTGGTCGGCAAGGCGCAGCTGCCGCTGGCGCACTGATGGACCTGGTTGCCGCCGCGGCCGCGCCGCGCATCCCCGTCGTTGACGGCAGCGGTGCCCCGCTGGGCACGTTCCCGGTGCGGCGGATCTACTGCGTGGGCCGCAACTTCGCCGACCACGCCCGCGAAATGGGCGCCACCGCCCCGGCGTCGAAGGCCGAACGCGGTACGCCGGTGTTCTTCATGAAGCCCGCCGACGCGATCGTCGTCGATGGCGTCGTCCCCTATCCGCCCGGCACCTCCGACCTGCACCACGAGGTCGAGCTGGTGGTGGCGCTGGGCGTGGATGCACCGGCCGGCGAGCTCGCGGTCGCTGCCGCGTCGTCGCTGGTATTCGGCTACGGCGTCGGCCTGGACCTGACCCGCCGCGACCTGCAGGCCGCCGCCAAGGCCAAGGGCCTGCCGTGGGATACCGGCAAGGGTTTCGATCATTCCGCACCGGTCAGCGCGCTGCTGCCGGCAGGCGAACTCGGCGCACTGGACGCGCTGCCGATCACGCTGGAGATCAACGGCCAGCGTCGCCAGGCCTCCACGCTGGATCAGCTGATCTGGGACGTACCCGAGATCCTGCACGAGCTGTCGAAGCTGTACGCACTGCGCGCCGGCGACCTGGTGTTCATGGGCACGCCCGCCGGCGTGGCCGCGCTGCAAGCGGGCGACCGCTTCGATGCCCGCATCGGCGATGCGCTGCGGCTGCAGGGTCACATCGCGCCGTCGAACGGTTAATCTTCGGCCTCACGCCAATAGTGGAGGACAGCCGATGGGCATGATGACCGAGTTCCGGGATTTCGCGATGCGCGGCAACGTGATCGACCTCGCCGTGGGCGTGGTGATCGGCGGCGCGTTCGGCAAGATCGTGTCCGCGCTGGTGGACAAGGTGATCATGCCGCCGATCGGCCTGTTGATCGGCGGGGTGGACTTCTCCAAGCTGGCCATCACGCTGAAGGCGGCAACGGTGGATGCGGCCGGCAAGGAAGTGCCCGCGGTGGTGTTGGGCTACGGCGAGTTCATCAACGCGCTGATCCAGTTCCTGATCGTGGCCTTCGCCATCTTCATGGTGGTCAAGGGCATCAACAAAATGCACAAGAAGCCCGCCGAGGCGCCTGCCGCGCCGGCCGAGCCCGCGGAAGAAGTCCTGCTGCTGCGCGAGATCCGCGATTCGCTGCGGAAGTGACACTTCCGGCACGGTTGCCGCGCAAGCCCCGGGCCTAGACTCGGGGCTTTCCATTTCCCGAGCCCGCCGATGCGCACCACCCTGCTTGCCGCCACCCTCGCCCTGCTGGTCGCCGCCCCGCTGCAGGCGGCGCAACCGACCCGCATTCCCGACACAGCGCTGGCTCGCGCCGCCAGCCTGCGCGATGCGGTGCTGCAGGATCGCACCGCCTGGCAGATCACCGAATCGCTGACCACCGAGGTGGGCCCGCGCCTGGCCGGCAGCGAA
>JANJSW010000266.1 GCA_024711415.1 Thermomonas sp.
CGCCGACGGCTGGCCGACCAACGCAGTGCACGGCTTCGCCCGCTTCCTGCTGGAACTGCTGGAGCGCGAGCGCCCCGGCCACATCGTCGTGGCCTTCGACGAGGCACTGGATTCGTGCTTCCGCAACGCGCTGTACCCGGCCTACAAGGCCAACCGCGATCCGGCGCCGCCGGAGCTGCGCCGCCAGTTCGCCTGGTGCAAGGCGCTGTGCCAGGCGCTGGGCCTGGCCACGCTGGCGCATGCCGACTACGAGGCCGACGACCTGATCGGCAGCGCCGTGCACCGCGCGCGCGGGCAGGGGTTCCGCAGCGTCATTGTTTCCGCCGACAAGGACCTGTCGCAGCTGCTGCAGGATCTTGATGAGCAGTACGACTTCGCCAAGGGCCAGCGCTGGGGCGCGGATGGCGTCAAGGCGCGCCACGGCGTGCACGCGCACCAGATCGCCGACTACCTGGCGCTGACCGGCGATGCGGTGGACAACATCCCCGGCGTCACCGGCATCGGCCCGAAATCGGCGGCGGTGCTGCTGGCGCACTTCGAATCGCTGGACGCGCTGCTGGCGCGCATCGACGAGGTGCCGTTCCTGCGCCTGCGCGGCGCCGCCACGCTGGCCACGCGGTTGCGCGAGCAGCGCGAACACGCCCTGCTGTGGCGGCAGCTGACCACCATCGCGCTGGACGCGCCGCTGCCTGAGCACACCTTCGCGCGTGGCCGCGGCGATGCCGACGAACTGGCCGCGCTGGCCGACTGGGTGAAATTCGGCCCGATGACGCGCAAGCGGCTGATCGACGCGGCGGGGCTGTAGCGCGGCTTTCGGCGCAGGGTCTGCTGCGGTTTGCTTCTGCCTTTCACTCGCACCCCCATCCGTTTCCGAGCACCGGGGCGCTGCCGCGGCGAGGGTTCGAGCGCGCCATGAATGGCGCGCGGCCGCGCATCGAAGCCGGACGCGGAGCCTGAGCGGCGAACCCTTGCCGTGGCAGCGCCGCGGTGCGAACGAACACCGTCACCCGCCTGCGCTAGCATCGGCGCATGAGCAACCTCAAACAGACCCTGTACGAAGGCCAATGGCTGCGGTTGGTGCGGATCGGCCACTGGGAGTCCTGCGAGCGCACCCACGCCCAGGGCATGGCGGTGATCGTGATCGCGGTGACGCCGGCCGACGAGGTGCTGTTCGTCGAGCAGTTCCGCATCCCGCTGGGCGCGCGCACGATCGAGATGCCGGCTGGGCTGGTCGGCGACGACCACGCCGAGGACACCCTGGTGGACGCCGCGCGGCGCGAGCTGATCGAGGAAACCGGCTGGTCGGCGGGCCGCGTGGAGGTGCTGCTGACCGGCCCCACCAGTTCCGGCATGAGCAACGAGCGCATCGCCTTCGTGCGCGCCCGCGAGCTGGTGCGGGTGGGCGAAGGCGGCGGCGTGGACGACGAGAACATCATCGTCCACGCGGTGCCGCGGAACGAGGCGCCGGCGTGGCTGATGCGCAAGCGCGCCGAAGGTTACGAGCTCGACCTCAAGCTGTGGGCCGGGCTGTGGATGATCGACCACAACCCGGACGGCAGCCCGGCAGACTGAGCCTCAGGCGGCGAAGCGGTCGGTCGCTTCCACCAGCGCCGAAGTGTTCTCGGCCTCGAACGCGGAGTGGCCGGAACCGGGGCTGACGATCAGCTCCGCCTTCGGCCACACCTTGTGCAGGTCGAACGCGTTCTGGATCGGGCAGACCACGTCGTAGCGGCCGTGCACGATCACGCCGGGGATGTCGGCGATCCTGTGTGCATCGCGAAGCAGCTGGTCTTCCACTTCGAAGAAGCCGCCGTTGACAAAGTAGTGGTTCTCGATCCGCGCGAAGGCCAGCGCGAATTCGGCGTCGCCGTGGGTGTCGGCGTAATCCGAGGGGATCTGCAGGTAGCTGGTGCCGCCCTCCCAGATCGCCCAGGCGCGCGCCGCCGCCAGCCGCACCTGCGCATCGTCGGAAGTCAGGCGACGGTGGAAGGCGGAGATCAGGTCGTGGCGCTCGACTACGGGAATGGCGTCGATGTAGTGCTGCCACGCGTCCGGGAACAGCCGGCTGGCGCCTTCCTGATAGAACCATTCCAGCTCCCAGCGCCGCAGCATGAAGATGCCGCGCAGCACCAGCTCGGTGACGCGCTGCGGGTGGGCCTGCGCATAGGCCAGCGCAAGGGTGGAACCCCAGCTGCCGCCGAACACCTGCCAGCGCTCGATGCCCAGCCGTTCGCGCAGCTTCTCGATGTCGGCAACGAGGTCGCCGGTGGTGTTGTCGACGAGGTCGGCGTGCGGCGTGCTGCGGCCGGCGCCGCGCTGGTCGAACAGCACGATGCGGTACTTGGCCGGGTCGTGGAAGCGGCGCATGTTGTCGCTGCAGCCCGCGCCGGGGCCACCGTGCAGCAGGACCACCGGCTTGCCGTTCGGATTGCCGCACTGCTCCCAGTACAGGGTGTGGCGGTCGTCGACCTGCAAGGTGCCGGTTTCGTAGGGAGCAATCTCGGGATACAGCGTGCGCATGGCGGAAATCCGTGCGATGTGGGGATGCGCATTGTAGAGCGGAGCTTGCGCCGCTGGCCCCGCAGCCCGCGCTACGGAAGATGCCCGAGGCTGATGCGATCGCGGCCTTCGAGGTCGCGCTCGGTCATGGCATCGACGAAACCGGCTTCGACCAGCAGTGCGCGCACCGCGTCGCCCTGCTCCCAACCGTGCTCCAGCAACAGCCAACCACCGGGCTGCAGGCAGGCAGGTGCGTCGCGCACGATGATGCGGATGGCATCCAGCCCGTCCGGCCCGCAGGACAGCGCCATCGCCGGCTCGAAGCGCAGGTCGCCGCGGGCCAGATGCGGGTCGCCGTCTGCGATGTAGGGGGGGTTGCTGGCGATCAGGTCGAAACGCTCGCCCGCCAACGGCTGCAGCCAGCTGCCCAGGCGGAATGCCACGTTGTCGATGCGGTTGCGTGCGGCGTTGCCGCGGGCCACCTCCAGCGCCTCGGGGCTGGCATCGGTGGCCACCACCTGCGCCCGCGGGCGCTCCTTGGCAAGGGCCAGCGCGATCGCGCCGCTGCCGGTGCCGAGATCGGCCACCCGCACGGGCGCATCGGCGGGCAGCCGCGCCAGCGCCAGTTCCACCAGCAACTCGGTTTCCGGACGCGGGATCAGCGTGGCCGGGGTCACCACCAGATCCAGCGTCCAGAACCCGCGCGAACCGGTCAGGTAGGCCACCGGTTCGCCGGCAACACGCCGCGCCAGCAGGCCGTCGAATCGCGCCACGTCCGCTTCGCCCAGCACGTCGTCGGCATGCGCGAACAGCCAGCTGCGCGGTTTGCCCAGCGCGTGCGCCAACAGCAGCGCGGCATCGGCGGGATCGATCAGGTCACGGGCGCGGGCCAGCAGGCGCGCGGCGGTAGGAACATCGGCAGTCATCGCCAGATGGTAGCCAGCACACGCGTTGACGCCAAAGAAAGGGGTCGCCGCGCAGCATGGGAAAGCCAAATATGATAGATTTCAACTATTAATTGAATGGCAACAATCAATTTCCAATATTGATTGCCGGTACCTATGCTGGCCCCCGTTGCAGAGCATTCCACCCCAACCACCGAGGAGCACATCCATGTCCCTGATCAATACCCAGGTCCAGCCGTTCAAGGCCAACGCGTTCAAGAACGGCCAGTTCATCGAAGTGACCGAAAAGGATCTGCAGGGCAAGTGGTCGGTCCTGATCTTCATGCCGGCCGCCTTCACCTTCAACTGCCCGACCGAGATCGAAGACGCCGCCGAGCACTACGACGAATTCCAGAAGGCCGGCGCCGAGGTCTACATCGTCACCACCGATACCCACTTCAGCCACAAGGTGTGGCACGAAACCTCGCCGGCCGTCGGCAAGGCCAAGTTCCCGCTGGTGGGCGACCCCACCCATGCGCTGACCAACGCCTTCGGCGTGCACATCCCGGAAGAGGGCCTGGCCCTGCGCGGCACCTTCGTGATCGACCCCAGCGGCACCATCAAGACGATGGAGGTCCACGACAACGCCATCGCCCGCGACGTCAGCGAAACCGTGCGCAAGCTCAAGGCCGCCCAGTTCGTCGCCAGCCATCCGAACGAGGTCTGCCCGGCCAAGTGGAAGGAAGGCGCCAAGACCATCACCCCGTCGCTGGATCTGGTCGGCAAGATCTGACCCCGGCACGCGCGCCCTCTTCCGCAAGGGAGAGGGTGGCGCGAAACCGATGCCACGCGCCGGTTTCGCGCAACCCTTTCTTCTACGCCGCTCCGCGCCCGCAACGCCGCGCGCGTCGGCAACGCCTAGCCGAATCCCGAACCCCCGCAGGAGACAGCCATGTTGGATGCCGCCCTCAAGACCCAGCTCGCCGCCTATCTGGAAAAGCTGCAGCAGCCGATCGAACTGGTCGCCTCGCTGGACGATTCCGAGGCCGCGCGCGAACTCGACGAACTGCTGGGCGAAATCGCCGCGCTGTCGCCGAAGATCACCCGCGCCAGCGGCGACGACGCGCGCAAGCCTTCGTTCCTGATCCGCCGCACCGGCAGCAACGTGCAGGTCGGCTTCGCCGCCATCCCGCTGGGCCACGAGTTCACTTCGCTGGTGCTGGCGCTGCTGCAGGTCGGCGGGCACCCGGTGAAGATCGACGACGCGCTCGCCGAGCAGGTGCGCAACCTGCCGGGCGACTACGCCTTCGAAACCTACATGTCGCTGCACTGCCAGAGCTGCCCGGATACGGTGCAGGCGCTGAACGCGATGAGCGTGCTCAATCCGCGCATCCGCCACGTGGCCATCGACGGCGCGCTGTTCCAGGCCGAGGTCGAGGCCAAGCAGATCCTGTCGGTGCCCACGATCTACATGAACGGCGAAGAGTTCGACGCCGGCCGCATGAGCATCGAGCAGGTGCTGGCCAAGCTCGACACCGGTGCCGCGGCGCGCGCCGCGGAAGCGCTGAAGGAGCGCGAACCGTACGAGGTGCTGATCGTGGGTGGCGGCCCGGCCGGCGCGGCGGCGGCGATCTACGCCGCGCGCAAGGGCATCCGCACCGGGCTGGTGGCGGAGCGCTTCGGCGGCCAGGTGCTGGACACCATGTCGATCGAGAACTTCCCGTCGGTGGAGTACACCGAAGGCCCGAAGCTGGCGGCCTCGCTGGAGGCACACGTGCGCAGTTACGGCGTCGATGTGATCACCGCGCAACGCGCCAAGGCGCTGCATCCGGCCGCTGCTACCGGCGAACTGGCCGGCGTGGAGCTGGAAAGCGGCGCCACCCTGCGCGCCCGCACCGTCATCCTCGCCCCCGGCGCCCGCTGGCGGCAGACCGGCGTGCCCGGCGAGGCGGACTACCGCACCAAGGGCGTGACCTATTGCCCGCACTGCGACGGCCCGCTGTTCAAGGGCAAGAAGGTGGCGGTGATCGGCGGCGGCAACTCCGGCATCGAGGCCGCAATCGACCTGGCCGGCGTGGTCGAGCACGTCACCGTGCTGGAGTTCGACAGCAAGCTGCGCGCCGATGACGTGCTGCAGCGCAAACTGCGCAGCCTGCCGAACACCGCCGTGCACCTGAACGCGCAGACCACCGAGATGGTCGGCGACGGCGGCAAGCTGACCGGCCTGCGCTTCACCGACCGCACCAGCGGCCAGGTGAACGACCTGGACCTGGCCGGCGTGTTCGTGCAGATCGGCCTGCTGCCCAACACCGAATGGCTGAAGGGCGCGGTGGCGCTGTCCCCGCGCGGCGAAATCGTGGTCGATGACCGCGGCCAGACCAGCGTGCCGGGCGTCTTCGCCGCCGGCGACGCCACCACCGAGGCGTACAAGCAGATCGTCATCGCGATGGGCTCGGGTTCCACCGCCGCGCTGTCCGCGTTCGACTTCCTGATCCGCCACTCGGCCCCGGCGGCCGAGGCGAAGGCGGCCTGAACGATGGCCGCCCGGCCGTTCGACGTGCAGCGCCTCGACCACGTGGTGCTGCGCGTGCGCGACCTGGATCGCAGCGAAGCGTTCTATCGCGCGCTGCTGGGCTGCGAGGTCGTGCGCCGCCGCGACGACCTCGGCCTGCGCCACCTGCGCGCCGGCGCATCGATGATCGACCTGGTGGCGGTGGACGGGAAACTGGGCCGCCGCGGCGGCGCGGCGGCGGGCACGGAGGGCCGCAACCTCGACCATCTGTGCCTGCGCGTCGAACCGTTTGACGAGGCCGCCATCGTCGCCCATCTTGCCCGGCATGGCGTTGCGCCGCAGGGACCCGCGGCTACCAACTTCGGCGCGGAAGGCGATGGCCTTTCGCTCTATTTCGACGATCCCGACGGCAACACCGTCGAACTCAAGGGCCCCTCCGCTTGAACCTGCGCGATCTCCGTTACCTCGTCGCCCTGGCCGACCTGCGCCATTTCGGCCGCGCCGCGGATGCCTGCTTCGTCAGCCAGCCCACCCTGTCCACCCAGATCCGCAAGCTGGAGGA
>JANJSW010000272.1 GCA_024711415.1 Thermomonas sp.
GCGGCCGCGGGCATCGAGGTCCTGGCTCTGGAACAGGTCGCAGCACAGGCCGGCGCGCTCGACCATGCGATAGCGCTTCTCGGGACGTACCACCAGGTAACGCTGGCCGGCGGCGACGCCTTCCAGCCCGCGCACGTAGGCAACGTGGCCACGGACGGCGCGCGTGCGGTTTTCCTCGAGCCCGACCACGTACGGCAGGCTGTCGATATTCGACACCATCCGGGTATCGCGCAGGAACGGCTCGATCTCTTCCAGCGGCACCGCGTTGACCGGGCTGGCCGTGCGCTCGCCGGCCTGCACCCTGGCCGCCACGCGGTCGAGGTAGGCCAAGCTGATGACGTCGCCCGGATAGATCAGGTGAGGATTCTTGATCTGCGGGTTGGCCTGCCAGATTTCCGGCCACAGCCACGGCTTCTTCAGGAATCGTGCGGAAATGTCCCAGAGGGTGTCGCCACGCTTCACCACGTAGCTGTCCGGGTGGTCGCCGCGCAGCTCGACCGCCGCGGCATAGGTGGCCACCGTCAACAGCGCGGCCGCGAGCATGGTGCGCAGACCGCGCGGACGCGGCGCACCCGTGCGCACCAGGTTGGAAACCCGTTCAAGCATGATCGCTATCTCCCCGCTCCGTATGGCGAAAACCCCCTGAAGCCTGACCAATATAGCCCACAACTGACGCCTGCTGGCAAGCGGCCGTGCAGGTCGGGCGCGATACAATCGCCGCCATCGCAGCCTGCCCGGCTGCCGGTTTCCGGATTTTCGCCATGGCCCTGCTCCCGATCCTCGAATTCCCCGACCCGCGCCTGCGCACCCAGGCCGCGGCCGTCGACCCCGCCGATCTGGCCACGCCGGCCTTCCAGACCCTGATCGACGACATGTTCCAGACCATGTACGAGGCGCCCGGCATTGGCCTGGCGGCCAGCCAGGTCGACGTGCACAAGCGGTTCATGGTCATTGACGTAACCGAGGACCGCAGCCGGCCACTGGTGTTCGTCAACCCGGTCATCACCGCGCGCGACGGCGAACAGATCTACCAGGAGGGCTGCCTGTCGGTGCCCGGCATCTATGCCGACGTGACCCGCAGCGACACCATCACGGTGGAGGCGCTGGACCGCCATGGCCAGCCCTTCACGCTGCAGGCCGACGGCGTGCTGGCGGTGTGCATCCAGCACGAGATGGACCACCTGCTGGGCAAGCTGTTCGTTGATTACCTGAGCCCGCTCAAGCGCGAGATGGTGCGCAAGAAGCTGCTGAAGGCGAAGCGGGCCGCCTGAGCCCATGCGCATCGTCTTTGCCGGCACGCCGGAGTTCGCCGTTCCCTGCTTGCGCGCCGCCGCCGGCAAGGGCGAAGTGGTGGCGGTCTACACCCAGCCGGACCGGCCTGCCGGCCGCGGCCGCGGGTTGTCGCCTTCGCCGGTGAAACTGGAAGCGGTGCAGCGGGGCATCCCCGTGTACCAGCCGGAGAACTTCCGCTCGGCGGAATCCAAAGCCACGCTGCGCGCGCTGAAGCCCGACGTGATGATCGTGGTCGCCTACGGCCTGATCCTGCCGCAGTCGGTGCTGGACATTCCCGAACACGGCTGCTGGAACGTGCACGCCTCGCTGCTGCCGCGCTGGCGCGGCGCGGCGCCGATCCAGCGTGCCATCGAGGCGGGCGACACCCGCACCGGCGTCTGCCTGATGCAGATGGAGAAGGGCCTGGACACCGGCCCGGTGCTGCTGGCGCAGGCGCTGGACATCGGCCCGGAGGAAACCGGCGGGCAGCTGCATGACCGCCTGTCCGAGCTGGGCGCACGCGTGCTGTCCGACGCGCTGGGCCTGCTGCGCGCCACCATCCAGCTGCCGCCGCACCCGCAGCCGGCCGAGGGCGTGACCTACGCGCACAAGCTGGACAAGGCGGAAGCGAAACTCGACTGGTCGCAGCCGGCAACAGCACTGGCCAACAAGGTGCGCGCCTTCAACCCGTGGCCGATCGCGGAAGCGCAGCTGGCGGGCGAGCGCGTGCGCGTCCATGCCGCCCGCGCGCTGGACGAAACGCACGAAGCCGCAGCCGGCAGCGTGCTGCGCGCCGGGCGCGAAGGCATCGACATCGCCTGCGGCAAGGGTGTGCTGCGCCTGCAGACCCTGCAGCGCGACGGCGGCAAGCCGATCAGCGCACAGGATTACCGCAACGCCCGCCGCGACGTGTTCGCGTGAGCGATGGCGTCGCCACCCGCGTCGCCGCGGCGCGCACCCTGGACGAGGTGCTGCACCGCGGCCGCTCGCTGAAGGCGGCGCTGGGCGCCAGCCTGCCCGGCCTCGCCGACCCGCGCGACCGCGCGCTGGTGGAAGCGATGGTGCTGGCCGCGCTGCGCCAGCGGGTGCGCTACAACGCCGCGCTGGACGGCTGGACGCCGCGTCCGCTGGGCCAGCGCGACGGCATCCTGCGTGCGCTCTTGCTGGCCGGCCTTGCCCAGCTGACGCTGGGCCTGCCGGCGCACGCGGTGCTGGCAGCCACGGTGGACGCCGCCCGCGCGCTGGGCCGCGCCCACCAGGCCGGCATGGTCAACGCGCTGCTGCGCCGCGCCCAGCGCGAAGGCCTGCCGCCGGCGGATCCCGCGCAGGCATGGCCGCAATGGCTGGCGGAACAGGTGCGCGCGGACTGGCCACGGCAGGCCGACGCGATCTTCGAAGCCAGCGCGCAGATCGCGCCGATGTGGCTGCGCGTCAATCGCCGCTGGATCGGCCGCGACGACTATCTCGGGCTGCTGCACGAAGCCGGCATCGAGGCCGCGCCGGCGCCTTCGCTGGCCGACGCGCTACGGCTGGAATCCGCGCTGCCGGTGCAGCAGTTGCCCGGCTTCGACGCCGGGCTGGTGTCGGTGCAGGACGGCGCGGCGCAGGCCATCGCCGATGCGCTGGCGCCTACCGCCGGTGCGCGTGTCCTCGATGCCTGCGCCGCCCCCGGCGGCAAGGCCGCGCATCTGGCCGAACGCGATGCCAGCCTGCGCATCACCGCGCTGGACGTGGATGCGCGGCGCGCGCGGCGGATGCAGGAGACGTTCGCGCGGCTGCGCCTCGAGAGCATCGACGTGCGCACGGCCGATGCCATGCAGCCCGACGGCTGGTGGGACGGCACGGCCTTCGACGCCATCCTGATCGACGCTCCCTGCAGCGCCACCGGCATCGTGCGCCGCCAGCCCGACGTGCTGCTGCACCGGCGCGAAGCCGACATCGCCGCGCTGCGCGGCACCCAGGCACAACTGCTCGACGCGCTGTGGCCGCTGCTCACCCGCGGCGGCGCGCTGGTCTATGCCACCTGCTCGATCCTGCATGCGGAAAACGCCGCGCAGGTCGAAGCCTTCCTCGCCCGCACACCCGACGCCACGCTGGCATCGCTGGACGCGGATTTCGGCCACGACACCGGCTTCGGCCGCCAGCGCCTGCCCGGTGAAGCCGGCATGGACGGCTTTTTCTGCGCGCGGCTGCAAAAGTCCTGAGCCTTCGCCACTATCATTCGGCGATGACCCAAACCCGCCGAGAAACCTGGCTGTTCTGGCTGTTCGCGCTGCTGATCCTGGCCACCGGGCTGGGCCTGCGCGATCCGTGGCCGGCCGACGAGCCGCGCTTCGCGCTGGTCGCGCGGCACATGGTCGAAAGCGGCAACTGGCTGTTCCCGATGCGCGGCAGCGAACTGTATTCGGACAAGCCGCCGCTGTTCATGTGGATGCAGGCCAGCGTGCTGTGGCTGACCGGCAACCTGCGCATCGCCTTCCTGCTGCCGTCGCTGCTGGCCGCACTGGGCACGCTGTGGTGCGTGACCGACCTGGGCGCACGGCTGTGGACGCGGCGCGTCGGCCTGTACGCCGGCTGGATCACGCTGCTGACCATCCAGTTCACCTGGCAGGCCAAGAAGGCGCAGATCGACCCGATGGTGGTGTTCTGGATCACCCTGTCCTGCTATGCGCTGCTGCGGCACGTGCTGCAGGGCCCTTCCTTCCGGCTGTGGGCGCTGGGCTGGGCGGCGGCGGGACTGGGCACGATCACCAAGGGCGTCGGCGTGATCGCGCTGCTGATCCTGATCCCCGCGGCCGTCGCCTCGCTGCGCGGTTGGGCCGGGGTGCGCATCCATGCGCGCGATGCGCGCTTCTGGCTCGGCCCGCTGGCCTTCATCGCCGCCTGCGGCGTGTGGCTGATACCGATGCTGGTCGCCGCGCTGGGCAACGGCAGCGGCGACTACCGCGCCTACGTCGACGATATCCTGCTGCGCCAGACCGTCACCCGCTACGCCAACTCCTGGCACCACGGCCAGCCGTGGTGGTACTTCATCGAAGTGCTGCTGACCGCGTGGCTGCCTACCGCGCTGGCGCTGCCGTGGGCGATCCCGGCATGGCGACGGCGGCTGCGGCGACGCGATGCGCGCTTCCTGGTCCCGCTGGGCTGGGTGCTGCTGGTGTTCGTGTTCTTCAGCATCCCGTCCGGCAAGCGCGACATGTACATCCTGCCGGCGCTGCCGATGCTGGCGCTGGCGCTGGCGCCGCTGCTGCCCGGCATCCTGCGGCGGCCGAATGCGCAGCGCCTGCTGCTGGGCTTCGTGCTGGTGTTCTCGCTGGCCGCGCTGGGCGCGGGCCTTGCGATGCTGCTGGGCGATCCGGATTTCGAGCGCAAGTTCATGGAAGGCCGCGATGCGCACGTCGCCGACGGACTGGCGTGGATGTTCGCGGCCATCGGCGGCTTCGGCCTGGGCAGCGCGCTGTGGTTCGGCCGCCGCCGCGCGCACGCCGCGCTGGTGGCGATGCTGACCGCGCTGTGGCTGCTGTACTCGCTGGTCGGCGCACCCCTGCTCAACGACGGCAGCTCCTCGCGCGGGCTGATGCGCAACGTCGGCGCGGCCATCGGCCCGCAGGCGGAGTTGGGCCTGGTCGGCTGGCGCGAACAGCAGCTGCTGATGGCGGACCGCCCGGCCGCTGACTTCGGCTTCAAGCGTGACGCCGGCCTGCAGTTCGCCGACGGCGTGCGCTGGCAGCACGCGCATCCGCAAGCACGCTGGCTGCTGGTGGAGGAAGGCGAAGGTCTGCCTGCCTGCATCGACAAAACCCGCGCACGTGACATGGACGTGGCCAACGGCCGGCGCTGGTGGTTGCTGGATGCGGAGACCACCCGTGGCTGCCGCTGAGCCCGCGTCCGCGCCCTGGCTGGGCCTGCTGGTGCCGGCGCACAATGCCGCGCGTTACATCGAGCCCTGCCTGCGCTCGCTGCTGGACGAGGCCGCCGGCGATCCCGGCATCGAAGTGCTGGTGCTGGACGATGCGTCCAGCGACGACACCGGCGCCATCCTCGAGCGGCTGGCGGCGGCGCATCCCGGCCAGCTGCGGGTGCTGCGGGCGCCGCGCAACGGCGGCATTTCCGCAGCACGCAACCGGCTGCTGGCCGAAGCGACGGCGCGCCACCTGTGGTTCGTCGACGCCGACGACGTGTTGCTGCCCGGCGCGATCAGCGGCCTGCGCGACGTGCTTGATCGGCACGACCCGGACCTGGTGCTGTGCGATTTCCAGTACCTGCGCGAGCGCGGCCTGTCGCGCACGCGCTGCACCTGCCATGCGCCGGCGGACACGCCTTCGGACAGCCGCGCGCGGCTGGTGGCGGCCACGCTTTCGGCCGGCGAACTGCACGTGTGGTCGAAGATCGCACGGCGCGAGCTCTGGCAGCAGGTGACGTTCCCGGTCGGCCGCCATTTCGAGGACATCGCCGGCACCTGCCAGCTGCTGGCGCTGGTGCGCCGCTGGATCCACGTGCACCGTCCGTGGCTGGGCTACCGGCAGCATCCGCACAGCATCATGGCCACGCTCACGCATGCGCGGCTGGACGAGTGGATGGCGGCACTGGAAGGCATGCAGCCACTGCTGGCGGATAGCGAGGTCGCCGCCGATGCTGCCGCGGTACAGGCAGCAGCGGACTTCCGCCTGCGCAACCTGGCTTCGGCGCTGCGGCGCATTGCGCGCCTACCGGAGGCGCAGCGCGCTACGGCGCAGGCCACGCTGGCGCGGGCGCGGACACGGCTGTTCCCGCACGGCACCGCACCGGTGCTGCGCGCCTGGCTGCGGCGCGGTTGGTGGCTGCGCGCGCTGCGCACCCACCGCGCACTCCGCGCCGCGCTCGGGAACTAGCCGATGTCGAGACCCGTCCGCGTCCTCCACTTCGTCACCGGCGGCTTCTCCGGCGGGGCGACGCAGGTCGCGCTGCAGCTGGTCAATGCCGCCCGCGACAGCGCGCGCATCGAACCGCTGCTGGTGCTGCGGCGCAAGCGCCGCACGCCGCCGGCGCGCATCGCCGAGCTGCAAGAGCAGGGCGTGCCGCTGCGGCTGGTGCCGGGCTGGTCGCACCTGGCCACCATTTTCGCGCTGGTCAAGCTGTGCCGGGAGTTCCGCCCCGACGTGCTGGTCGCGCACGGCTTCTCCGAGCACCTGTGGGGCCGCTACGCCGGCCTGCTGGCGAAGGTGCCGCACCTGGTCCACGTCGAGCACAACACCCGCGAGCGCTACACCCGCTGGCGGCTGGCGCAGACGCGCTGGCTGGCACGGCGCACCGACCGCATCGTCGGCTGCTCCGAAGGCGTGCGCGAGGCGCTGCTGGCGCTGGGCATGCCCCCCGAGCGCACCATCGCCATTCCCAACGGCATCCGGCTGGATCCGTTCGCCGGGGCCGATGCGCATCCCTTCGAGCAGCGCACGCCCGGCATCGTCATGGTGGCGCGGTTCTCGAAGCAGAAGGACCACGCCACCCTGTTGCGCGCGGTGGCGCTGCTGGGCCAGCGGGGCCTGCACGTGCCGCTGCAGCTACCCGGTGGTGGCAAGGCGCTGCATCGCAAACCGCTGGAGGCGCTGGCAGCGCAGCTGGGCATCGCCGACCGGGTGCAGTTCCCGGGCGTGGTGCGCGACGTGCCGCAGCGGCTGATGACGCACCAGTTCTGCGTGCTCAGCACCCATTACGAAGGCATGCCGCTGGCGCTGCTGGAAGGCATGGCCGCCGGCTGCGCGGTGGTGGGCAGCGCGGTGCCGGGTGTGCGCGAAGTCCTCCGCAATGGGGAGGACGGATTGCTGGTGCGCGAATCCGATCCGGTTGCGCTGGCTGATGCGCTGGAGCGCCTGCTGCGCGATTCTGACGATGCCGCGCGGATGGCATCGAACGCCCGCGCGGCGGCACTGGACCGGCATGGCCGCGAGCTGATGAACCAACGCTACGAAGACCTGTTCGTGCAGCTGGCGGGGCAAGGTACGTCCTGATCCCCGCGGGCCGGGCATCCGCGCCTGCGGCGCTTATCCGCCGGCGCGCCGCTGCTCCCACGCCCAGGCATGCGCCACGATCACATCCAGCGCCGCATGGCGCGGCTGCCAGCCCAGCGCTGCTCGCGCAGCGCGCGCATCCGCCACCAGCGCAGGCGGGTCGCCTGCGCGGCGCGTGCCCATGACCACCGGGATCGGATGGCCGGTGACGCGGCGTACCGCTTCGATCACCTCGCGCACCGAATAGCCATTGCCGTTGCCGAGGTTGTAGCGCGCGCTGGCACCGCCGGCGAGCAGTTGCCGCAGCGCCAGCAGGTGGGCATCGGCCAGGTCCTCGACGTGGATGTAGTCGCGGATGCAGGTGCCGTCGGCGGTGGCGTAGTCCTCGCCATACACGGTGATGTGCGGGCGGCGCCCGGAGGCCACCTGCAGCAGCAGCGGGATCAGGTGCGTCTCGGGTTCGTGGCATTCACCCAGCTCGCCTTCGGCATCGGCGCCGGCGGCGTTGAAGTAGCGCAGGCAGACCGACTTCAGCCCGTAGGCGCGATCAAAGTCCTCCAGCATCTGCTCGACGAACCACTTGCTGCGGCCGTAGGGGTTGATCGGCGCCTTCGGGTGCGCCTCGTCGATCGGCACGTACTGCGGGTCGCCGAAGATCGCCGCGGTGGAGGAGAAGATGAACTTGTCGATGCCGTGCGCGCGCATGCCATCCAGCAGCACCTGGGTGGCGGTCACGTTGTTGCGGTAGTACCTGGCCGGATCGG
>JANJSW010000276.1 GCA_024711415.1 Thermomonas sp.
GAAGTTCTGCTCGCGGTTGCGCGCGGTAATGCCCCAGACAGAGTGCTGGTTGTGGCGGAAATCATCGACGATCCGCAGCGTCACCCGGTCGGCCTCGACCTTGGCCACCCGCAGCTCCGACTGTTCGTCGCCCGGCAGGAAGGCGAACTGGTTGGGATACCAGTCCTCGTCGTCGCTGCGGGTGATCTCGTAATAGGTGCGGCCCTTGTCGGTCCACGACTTCAGGTCCTTGCCGTGGCGCTGCCAGAAGTCCTCCGGCAGCGGCGTGGCGCCGGTGTAGAGCAGGCTGAAATCGTCCAGCGCGCGGTCGTTCTCGTAGTCCTCGCTGACGATGCCGGCGATCGAAGCCTTGATCCGCAGGTTGATGTCCTTGGAGACGAACACCACGTTCGCTTCGGGCTGCTCGTCCTTCAGCGCCAGGATCGCGCCGAGGATGGCGTTGTCCGGCACCACCGCGCCGAAGCGCTTGCCGGCATCGAAATTGCCGGTCTGGAAGCGCAGGCAGCCGGTGCTGGCGGCGCCGCGCAGCTGCAGGCCGCCCGGGCGCTGCAGGGCGATGCCGTGGGTGACGTCGGTGCTGCCGTGCGCTTCGATCAGCTCGTTGAGGAAGCGGCTGACCTGGCGCGCGTTGCGGCTGGATTCGCTGGTGCCTTTCTTGCCGTTGTCCAGCTCCTCCATCACCTGCATCGGCAGGTAGACATCGTGCTCCTCGAACTTGAACAGCGCGGTGGGGTCGTGCATCAGCACATTGGTGTCGAGGACGTAGATGCGCTTGCTCCGGGTCATGCGGAAATCCTTTCGGTCGGACAGCAGCAGGCCACCGCGTCCCGCAGGGCGGGGCAGTGGGGTGTGATGAAAACGGAAGCGGTCACGTGGCTTGTGCGGCCTTGAGTGCGTCGAGCACGGCCTGCGCGTGGCCGGGGACTTTCACCGGTTGCCATTTCCGGCGCACAACGCCGGCAGGGTCGATCAGGAAGGTGCTGCGGACGATGCCGACGTATTCGCGGCCGTACAGCTTCTTCGGCTGGATCACCCCGAACGCTTCGCAAAGCGTGCCGTCGGGATCGCTGGCGAGGTCGAACTTGAAACCCTGTTTCGCGCAGAAGTTCTTGTGCGACTTGAGCGAATCCTTCGATGCGCCCAGCACCACCGCGCCGGCGCGCTTGAACTGCGGCAGCAGGGCGTTGAAATCCAGCCCTTCGGTGGTGCAGCCGGGGGTGGAGTCCTTCGGATAGAAGTACAGCACCAGCCACTGGCCGGCGTAGTCGGCGAGCGTGGCGGGCTTGTCGCTGGAGAGCGAAAGGGGCAGGTCGGGGATACGGTCGCCGGTGTCGAGCATCAGTACTTCATCGGATCCATGATGGCATCGAGGTTCAGGTGGTCGCAGAACTCGAGGAAGTCGTCGCGCAGCGCGGCGATGTGCATGTCGGCCGGCACCCCGATGGTCAGCTGCGCCGAGAACATGTCGGCGCCGGTCTGCATCGCCCGGTAGCGCGAGCAATGCAGGCTCTCGATGGTGATGCCCTGGTGGTCGAAGAAGTCGGCCAGCTGGAACAGGATGCCCGGCTTGTCGGCGGCGATCACCTCCACCACGTACGGCAACAGGCTGGACTGCAGCGCCTTCGGGCCGGTGCGATACCAGACCAGCTTCAGGCCTTCCTCGCGCTCCAGCTTGGTCAGCATGGTCTCGAGCTTGGCCACCGCGTCCCACGAGCCGGTGACCAGCGCGGTGACCGACACGTCACGGCCGACCGTGGCCAGCCGCGTGTCGACCAGGTTGCAGCCGGAGTCGGAGATGCGGCGGGTGACCGCCAGCAGCGGCGACTGCGGATGCGTGGTGTACGCGTTGATCAGCAGGTGGTTCTCGTTCGGCTGGGGCCGGGGGGCGGCGGTTTTGCTCAAAGCGGGTGATCCAGGCGTGGGGAAGTGCCGCCAATGCATGGCCGCATGGTCGCCAGCATACTTGCCGGCGCTTTCGAGCCGCAAGTAAGATCAAGGCCATACGCGAGTTCCCTCCATGCGCCGCGCGTCCCGCGCGGCGCCTCTCCCGAGCCTTTCCCCTTGCGACTTTCCGGCAGCATCACCGCCCTTGCGACGCCGTTCACGGCCGCCGGCGATATCGATTTTCCCGCCTGGGAGCGACTGCTGCAGGCGCAGCTGGAAGCAGGCACGCAGGCGGTGGTAGTGGCCGGTTCCACCGGCGAGGCCGCGGCCCTGTTCGACGATGAATACGACCGCCTGCTGGCTGCAGCCGTGGCCTTCGCGGCCGGGCGGATGCCGGTGCTGGCCGGCACCGGCCAGTCCAACACCGCCAAGACCATCCTGTTCAATCGCCGGGTGGCGGCGCTGGGCGCCGATGCCGCGCTGGTGGTGACGCCGCCCTATGTGCGCCCCACCCAGGCCGGATTGCTGGCGCACTTCCGCGCGGTTGCCGACGATGGCGGGCTGCCGGTGGTGCTGTACAACGTGCCCGGCCGCACCGGCTGCGACATGCTGCCCGACACCGTCGGCGAGCTATCGGTGCACGCCAACATCGTCGGCATCAAGGAAGCGCGCGGCGAGGAGGACCGGATGGAGGCGCTGCTGCCGCTGCGCCGCGAGGATTTCGCAGTGCTCAGCGGCGACGACCCCACCGCGGTGCGCGCCATGCTGGCCGGTGCAGACGGGGTGGTGTCGGTGGCTTCCAACGTGGTCCCGGCCACCTTCCGCCGCCTGTCGGACCTGGCCCGCGATGGCGATGCGGCCGGCGCACAGGCGCTGGACGAGGCGCTGGCCGAGCTCTACCACTTCCTCGGGGTGGAGCCCAATCCGATCCCGGTGAAGGCGCTGCTGGCGCTGGACGGCATCGGCCATGGCCTGCGCCTGCCGCTGCAACCGCTATCATCGGCGCATGCCGGACAGGCCGCACGCCTGCACGCGGCCATCCGCCAACTCGAACAACGCAGCCGCGCCCACGCGGCCTGACAGGAGATCCAGATGCACCGCATGTTCCGCGCGTCCACGGCCGCCCCGCTCGTCGCCGTCCTGCTGGCAACCAGCCTGTCCGGCTGCCACTGGTTCAAGAAGAAGAACGAGCTGTACACCCAGAGCGCCGAATCGCGTCCGCTGGAAGTGCCGCCGGATCTGGATCGTCCCGCCGCCGACCGGGCGATGGCGCTGCCGACCGCCGGCAGCAGCGTCACTGCGTCCGGTGCCCAGGCCGCTCGTCCGGGCGCGGTCGCCGCGGTGGGCTTCAACGCCGCCGGCGAGCGCGACGCCGTGTTCGCCAAGGTCGGCGAAGTGCTGGCCGCCACCAGCGGCGTGAAGATCGCCAGCAAGGCCGAGATCCTCGGCACCTACGACGTCGACTACATGGACAGCAAGTTCCTGGTGCGCGTGACCAAGGCCGGCGAGGGCACGTATGTCTCGGCGGTCGATCCGCGCGGTCTGCCGCCCAGCGGCGAGGCGGCGGGCAAGCTGATCGGCCTGCTCAAGGCGGCGATCACGCCGTAATTTCAGGCTGCGCCGCATGAGCGGCGCGGCGATGTTGTCGGGTCGGGGCTGAGGCCTCGACCGCGACCATTTTCCGTAGGATCGGCTTCAGCCGCGACCGGGCGGGTCAGGCGTGGCGGGTTTGCGGCCGGGGCTGAAGCCCCTTCTGCAATCGGCGACGCGCCGGCCGTTGCGCTCAGCGCTCCAGCAGCGGCAGCTTGTTCGGCTTGCCGTCCCATTCCGCGGCGTCGGCCGGCGGATCCTTGCGCACCGTCAGCACCGGCCATTCCTTCGCCAGCTCGGCGTTCAGGCCGACGAAGACCTCCTGGCCGGCGGGGACGTCCTCTTCCGGGAAGATCGCGCCGACCGGGCATTCCGGCTCGCACAGGGTGCAGTCGATGCACTCGTCGGGGTCGATCACCAGGAAGTTCGGGCCCTCGTGGAAGCAATCGACCGGGCACACCTCGACGCAGTCGGTGTGCTTGCACTTGATGCAGTTTTCGGTGACGACGAAGGGCATGGCGCGGATTCCGTGGAGCGTTGTTGCGAGATGCATAGTTTACCGCGGGCGGCGCCGGTTACTGCAGTTCGCGCAGATCCAGCCGGCGCAGGCGCGGGGCCAGCCGGGCGGTGGTGGCGACCACGCCCAAGGTCACGAACCCGCCAACGATCATCGCCGGCACCAGCCCCATCAGTCGCGCCATCACGCCGTCGTAGAAGGCGCCCAGCTCGTTCGAGGAGCTGACGAAGATGCCGTTGATCGACGACACCCGCCCGCGCATCTCGTCCGGGGTGACCAGCTGCATGATGGTGGAGCGCATCACCACCGACACGCCGTCGCAGACGCCGTACAGCACCAGCAGCAGCGTCGACAGCCACAGGTGGCGGGATAGCGCGAAGGCCATGGTGCACAGGCCGAAGCAGGCCACCGCCAGCAGCAGCACCCGCCCGGCGTGGCGCTGCAGCGGGTGCCGGGTCAGCCACAGCGCGATGAGGATGGAGCCCGCCGCCGGCGCGGCGCGCAGGATGCCCAGCGCCTCCGGACCTTCGTGCAGGATGTCCTTGATGAAGGCCGGCAGCATCGACATCGCCCCGCCCAGCAGCACCGAGAACATGTCCAGCGCCATTGCGCCCAGCATGATCTGATTGCCGGCAACGAAGCGCGCGCCCTCTGCGATGCTGCGGAAAATCGGCCCGCGCTGCTGCGGCATTGCCGGTTCGGACACAGGCATCGCCAGCAACGTGATGGCTGCCAGCAGGGCGAAGCCGGTGCCCACCGCATAGGCCTCGGGCTTGCCTGCCCAGCCCACCAGCACGCCGCCGGCGGCGGGGCCCAGCACCAGCCCGACCTGGAACACCACGCTGCCCAGGCTGGCGCCGCGGCCGAACTGCGCGCGCTGCAGCACCCGCGCGAACAGTGCGTTGTAGACCGGGCCGAGGAAGGAGCGGCCGATGCCGCCCACCGCCACCGCCAGATAGATCGGCCAGGTGCCGTGGGTGGACAGCCCACCGGCGGCGATCAGCGCCAGCACCCCGGCATTCACCGCCAGCAGGGTGCAGGCCGCCGCGCCTAGCTTGCGCCGCGGCAGGTGGTCGACCAGATAGCCGGAGAATGGCGCGATGCAGAAGTACGGCACCACTTCCGCCAGCCCCACCAGCCCCAGCGCCAGCGGATCGCCGGTGAGCTCGTAAATGTGCCAGCCCACCGTCACCGCGACGATCTGGTAGGACAGCAGGGTGCAGATGCGGTACAGCAGCAGCCAGCGGAAGCCGCGGCTGCGCAGCGGCGAGTCCGGCGCCGGGCTCATTCCGGCAGGGCGGCGCGGGCGCGTTCGCGGATGAAGGCCAGCAGCGCGGCCAGGCCGTTGCTGCGGGTCGGCGAAAGGTGCTTGGCCAGGCCGATGGACGCGATGTAATCCGGCTCGGTGGCGAGGATTTCCGCCGCGCTGCGGCCCGAATACACCCGCAGCGCCAGGTAGACCAGCCCGGAGACGATGGCCGAATCGCTGATCGAGTGGAAATCGAGGCGGTCGGCGTTGCCTTCGGCCACGATCCAGACCAGCGACTGGCAGCCCTGCAGGCGGTGTTCCTCGGTCTTCCACGCTTCCGGAAATTCCGGCAGCTTGCGGCCCAGGTCGATCAGGTACTGGTAGCGCTCCGACCAGTCGCCGAAGAAGCCGAATTCATCGGCAATGGCGGCCTGGGCGTCGGCGGCGGTGGGTTCGAGCGGGAAGGGGGAGTCGGTCATGTCGTTCCTTGGGACTTGCTTGTTGCCCTCGATGGCGCTGCAACCATTGGTCCGGATCGTCCGGCCCGGCCATCCATGGACGGGCGCCCGGCAGCGCAGCCGGTGCCGACAGGGCGCCGGCTAGACGCGCTTCCTCACCCAGCGCACGCCCTGCGGCGTGTCCTCCAGCAGGATGCCCTCGTCGGCCAGCTGCTGGCGGATGGCGTCGGCGCGGGCGAAGTCGCGGGCCTGCTTGGCGGCGCCACGCTCGTCCACCAGCGCCTGGATGCGGGCGTCGTCGTCGCCGGAGGCGCCGCGCGCGAACCAGTCGGCCGGCGCCTGCTGCAGCAGTCCCAGCACCTTGCCGGCGCCCAGCAGCTGGGCCTTCAGCGCGGCCTTGTCTTCCGTCGATGCGGCCTTGCGCGCCTCGCCGGCGATGCGGGCGATTTCCGCGAGCGCAGCCGGGGTGTTGAGGTCGTCGTCCAGCGCCGCCTCGATGCTGGCCGGCGTGGCCGGCCCGGCATCGACGTCCGCCAGATCGCGCAGGGTGCCGTACAGCCGATCCAGCGTGCGCACGCACTGCTCGATCAGCCCGTCCGACCATTCCAGCGGCTGCCGGTAGTGCGCGGAAAGCAGCGCGTAGCGCAGCGCTTCCGGCGGGTGCTGCCGCACCAGGTCGTGCACGCGCTGGA
This sequence comes from Thermomonas sp., assembly GCA_024711415.1. Classification (GTDB taxonomy): domain Bacteria; phylum Pseudomonadota; class Gammaproteobacteria; order Xanthomonadales; family Xanthomonadaceae; genus Thermomonas. The sequence goes on from JANJSW010000276.1 coordinate 6,391, forward strand.
TGTTGCCGAC
>JANJSW010000293.1 GCA_024711415.1 Thermomonas sp.
CAGATGAAGCAGTTGAAGCTCGCGCTGCCCATTCCCGATGGCTACGTACTGATCTTCCGTCCGTACCGCGACCTAAAGAATGGAAAGCGCATCTACGCGAAAACGTACGGCTACCGCGCATTCCCTATGGTAGTTAAGGCAGCTTAACCCGGGCTTGCAGCGCTTCCACTTTTTATCTTAAGTCTACCGATCAAGACTGTCCAATCTCTGCATTGGCGGAGCCTCCGCGCGACATGCTTCATGTCGTGCTGGGCCACGCCTGCACTCCCAGACCTCAGACACCACACTCAATCGGCATTCTCGATGACACCCAACCTTCGAGACAGGCGCGGCATCCGTAACGACCGTCGCGGCGCCGGGCGCCTCATGCAAGATTGGCCGCCCGAGGCTTCCCTCGCAGTGGAATCACCGTCGACTCTTCATTGACGAGGAGGCGATACAACGCTTCTAGCGCGGCCCGCTTCTCTTGCAGATAGTCGTGCCGATCATAGTGGCGGGACTGGACGCCGCCCAACCCGTGCGACTGCAATTGCGCCCGCACGTCCGAGTGGATGCCCAGGTCGGCTAGGCGGGTCTCAACGGTTCGCCGTAGGTCGGCCACGGTAAAGTCACCGCCCGGCAGCTCCCCCGCTTCGCGCATCGCTTCCATGACGGCACGGCAGCGGCCGTAGAGCGTTGAGGAAACCATGCCGCCTGTGCCTGCAGTGGCCGTGAACAGGTAGTCGCCCAGCCGCTCGGGCGCCATTGCGTGCATCGCTTCTACTGCGGCCGGGATCAACGGCACGACATGCAGACGCGGCGTGCTTCGCCGCCCCTTCCCGTCGCGCAGGGTGAGCGTGGATTGCTCGGGGTCGAAGTCCGCCACGGTGGCCCGTGAAAGCTGCTCCACCCGCTGCCCCCCTGTCAGTAGGTGGAAGCGCAGACACGCGGCATCGCGGTCAGGCAGGGCGGTTATGCGCTGCCAGTAAGCGCGCAACTCCGCCACGGACAGCGCGCGCTCGCCAGCTTGGGCAGCGCCTTCGATTGTCCCCAAGTCCCGCGCCGGGTTCGTGCGGATGCGCAGCGCACGTAGCGCCGCAGTCGCGCTGGCGGTCGTTCTCGCACGCATTCCCGCGTTGTAAGCCGCTTGCAGGTACGTCCGCACCTTGGCGGCTTGGCGCAGCTTTCCGGCGTCGGTAAGGCGAGACAGGATTGCAACAAGATCATCTGCGGTCAGGTCATCGGCCGGCGTTGCCCACAGCTTCGGCCACGCCTCGGCGACATGCCTGCGAATGGCGGCGCGGACTGCTGCCGCGCTGGCCTTCTTCCGGGCTTCCAGTGCATCCGCGTAGGCGGTCAACAGCGCCCCTAGGGTCGCCTGTCGCCGTTCCTGCTCCGCCTCGGCGGCCCGCGCCGCGGCCTCCCTCTCCCGCCTTTCCTCGCGCGCCTCAGCTTCCAGAACAGCGCGGAGGTCTGTGGCACCTGCCCGATAACGTGCAGACAGCTCTTGGGAGCGTCGCCGTGCAGCTTCCAGAGAAAGCGGGCCGCCCGATCCCTCCCATTCGCCCAGGGGGTAGGCGTCGCGCTTGGCGTGCACCGCGTCGTCCTGCTTCGGCAGGGTGTACCGGAAGTAGAACAGCACGCTGTCGGCCTCCCGCCTTGCATACAATGTCCCGCCGCCGCGTGCCCCGCCGTCTGTCATCCACTTCCCGTGTTTGGATGCCTGCAAGGCCCGTACGGTTAGCTTCGCCACTCCCTAGTCCCCATTCGTTGCCGTTCGGGGAATGCTATCACGCTCGTTGCCGTTCCGTTGCCGTTTGTCCGCGGCTTCCCTAGGACTCCCGCGAACAGACTTGAACTGAAAAAACCTTTATAATCAAACAATTGCATTACACCCCCGGATGCACCCGGACGGGCTTGGCGCGTAAAAATGGTGCTTGAAAATCCCCGTGTCGGCGGTTCGATTCCGTCCCGAGCCACCATTTGCAACGCAAGCCCTGCAACGGTTCCAGCCATTGCGGGGTTTTTCGTTTGCGGGGGCGCATGGGCAGCAACCACCACAGCCACGGCTGGGACGACGCCGACATTGCGGGCGGCTGGCCACCCTTGGAAACCGGCGAGGTGCAGGCGCTGCTGGCCGGGTTTCCGGACCTGCCTGGCCCGGCCCGGATCACCTGGCGCAGCGCGCGTCCGTTTTCCGCGGCGGCGCGGGTGGCCACCGCCGCCGGCGAAATTTTCGTCAAGCGCCTCCCGCTGAAGCTGCGCACGCCGCAGGCGCTGCGCGAGGAACACGCCTTCATCGCCCACCTGCGCCAAGCCGGCTTGCCGGTGCCGCGGGTGCTGGCCGATGGCGGAGGCCGGACCACGCATGTGCGCGGCGATTGGCAGTACGAAGTGCATGCGCTGGCCGACGGGCTGGACCTGTACCGCGACGCGGTGTCGTGGACGCCGCTGACCCGGCTGGGCCATGCCCGCAGCGCCGGCCGAATGCTGGCGCGTCTGCACCGCGCCGCCGCCGGCTTCGCTCCGGCCGGGCGCAGCACCCACATGCTGGTCGCGCGCGACGATCTGCTGCGCGCGCCGGACCTGATCGCGGCGGTCGCGGCGGAGTGCGCGCGGCGGCCGCTGCTGGCCGCCTACCTGGCCGAACGCGACTGGCGCGACGAGCTGGCGCCCCTGCTGGCCCGCCACCGTCGGCTGCAGCCGCAGCTGGCCACCCTCCCCCGGCAGTGGACACACGGCGACTGGCACGCCTCCAATCTGTTCTGGAGCGACGCCAGCGATGCTGCCGAAGTCGCCAGCGTGCTCGACTTCGGACTGTGCGCGCCCACCTTCGCCCTGTACGACCTGGCGCTGGCGATCGAACGCAATGCGATCGATTGGCTGCAGGACCAGCGCGGCCATCCGGACACCGCGCGCGCCCTGCTCGCCGGCTATGCCGCGCTGCAACCGCTGTCGCCGCAGGATCGCCAGTTGCTGGCCGAGTTGCTGCCGCTGGTGCACCTGGACTACGCGCTGTCCGAAATCGACTACGCGCACGGCCTGCTGGGTTCGCGCAGCAGCGCCGACCACGCCTGGGAAGGCTATCTGCTGGGCCATGCCGCATGGTTCGCCTCGCCCGCGGCGACGCCACTGCTGGACGCCGTGCGCGGCGACGCCTGAACCGTCAAGCCCGCCGTTTCTGGCGCATGGCCTATAATCGGGGCCACTGAAGCGGGGGTGCCCGGCGTTGCCGGGCTGAGAGAGTCCCTTGGAACCTGATCCGGTTTGCACCGGCGTAGGGAGCTTGATTCGAACAACCATGTCCCGCGCGGACGGCTGTTCGCCGTCGCTTCGTTCTCCCCCTTGAGACGACGACGATGAAATCCCTGCGCACTGCCCCCCTGCTGCTCGCCCTGCTGCCATTGCTGGCCACCGCCGGCCCCGCCGACGATCTCGACGGCCAGTCGAAGATCACCCGCCTGCCCGCAGTGCAGGCCGCGGTGGACGGCGAAGACAAGCCGCGCGATGCCGGCATCGACGGCTGGGGCAATGCCACCCCGCGCGACACCCCCGCCGCCATCCATGTGGTGGGTCGCCAGCAGCTGGACGACCGCCAGGTCCGCACCCTCAGCGAACTCGCGCGCGAGGACGCCTCGCTGGGCGACAACTACGCGCCGGTGGGCTACTACCAGAACATCGCCATCCGCGGCTTCGCGCTGGATGCCGGCACCGGTTACCGCGGCAACAACCTCGCGATGACCGGCGAGCAGGTAATCGCGCTGGAGGACAAGCAGCAGGTCGAGGTCCTGAAGGGCCTGGCCGGCCTGACCGCGGGTGTGATGGAGCCGGGTGGCGTGGTGAACTTCGTCAGCAAGCGCCCGGACGAGGTGCGCGACCTGACGCTGGGCACCGACTCGCGCGGCTCGCGCTACGTGGCCGTGGACATGGGCGGCTGGCTGAGCCCGACCTTCGGCCTGCGCGCCAACGTGGCGTGGGAGGACATGCAGTCGCATGTGCATCACGCCGATGGCCGTCGCAATTTCTACGCGCTGGCGGCGGACTGGAAGATCGCGCCCGGCACCACGCTGGAA
>JANJSW010000335.1 GCA_024711415.1 Thermomonas sp.
CGAGCGAAAGCGAAAGGCGTGAGGGCATGGAAGCGGCATCTGTGGTGGACGAAGGGCCGCGATCATGCGGGCGCGCCGCCTCCACCTCAATGCCACGGATTTGGCCGCGGATCCGGCCAGTGCCTCAGCGCAGCAACACCACGGTCGCCAGGCCGAGGAAGGTGAAGAAGCCCATCACGTCGGTGACGGTGGTGAGGAAGATGCTGCTGGCCAGCGCGGGGTCGTAGCCGGCGCGCTTGAGCGTCACCGGCACCAGCACGCCGGCCACGGCGGCGAACACCAGGTTGCAGGTCAGCGCGACGAAGATCACCAGCGACAGCCCCACGCTGTGGAACCAGGCCAGCACGATCAACCCCAGCACCGCCCCCAGCACCAGCCCGTTGAGCAGGGCCACGCGGGCTTCCTTCCACAGCAGCGGCCTGATGTTGGACGCGCCCACCTGGCCCAGCGCGAGGCCGCGCACCATCAGCGCCAGCACCTGGGTGCCGGCGTTGCCGCCCATGCCGGCGACGATCGGCATCAGCACCGCCAGCGCCACCAGCTTGTCGATGGTGGCCTCGAACTGGCCGACCACGCTGGCGGCCAGGAAGGCGGTGCACAGGTTGATCGACAGCCACACCAGCCGGCGGCGCATTGCGCGCCAGACGGGGCTGAACAGGTCCTCGTCCTCGTCCAGGCCGGCCGCCGACAGCACCTGGTGCTCGGCCTGCTCGCGGATGATGTCGACCACGTCGTCGATGGTGATGCGGCCCAGCAGGATGTTGTTGTCGTCCACCACCGGCGCGGAAATCCAGTCGTGGTCGGAGAACTGCCGGGCCACTTCGCTGGAGGTCTCGTTGACGTCGATGGCCGGCTGCTCGTCGTCCAGCAGCTGGTTGATCGGGGTGCCGGCCTCGTGGGTCAGCAGCGCCTGCAGCGCGATCCGGCCGAGGTACTGGTGGCGCTTGCTGACCACGTACAGGTGGTCGGTGTGGTCGGGCAGCTCGCCGCGCAGGCGCAGGTAGCGCAGCACCACGTCGATGGTGGTGTCGGCGCGCACCGTCACCACGTCCGGGTTCATCAGGCGGCCGGCGCTGTCCTCGTCGTAGGACAGCACCTGCTCCAGCCGCTCGCGGTTCTCGCGGTCCATCGACTTCAGGACTTCGTCGATCACCGTGTCCGGCAGGTCTTCGACCAGGTCGGCGAGATCGTCGATGTCGAGGTCGGACGCAGCCGCGACCAGTTCGTCCTGGTCCATGTCCGCGATCAGGCCTTCGCGCACCTCGTCGCCGACGTGCACCAGCACCTCGCCGTCGTCCTCCGGATCGACCAGCCCCCAGACCACGGTGCGCTTGCCTGGCGGCAGCGATTCCAGCAGGTTGCCGATCTCGGCCGGCGACAGCGTATTGACCAGCCGCCGCACCGGGCCCAGCCGGCCGCTGTCCAGCGCGTCGCTGAGCAGGCGCAGCTGGCGCGCGGTCTTGTCGTGGCGGATGGGTTCGGCCATGCGCGGCGTCCGGTGGCGGGGTGGGCCGCGACCGGGGCATCGAAGCGATGCCCTGCGAGCCGCAGCGGATCAGGCGTTCATAGTGCGGGCATTATCGCCCGTCGCGGTGGCGGTGCCCACCCCAAAACGGTAGCGGATGCGATGGATGTGCCTGCGCAACCGCGCGGGCGGCGCTCAACCGGCCGGGTTTGCCCGCAGCCAGCGCTCGATGCCGTCGCGGTTGCGCGCGCGCAGCAGCGCCGGCGCGGCCGCACGCAGGCGGCCCAGGTCGCAGGCGCGGATGGTGCGGCGCACTTCCAGCAGGGTGGCGGGGTGCAGGCTCAGTTCGGTCAGGCCCAGCGCCAGCAGCAGCGGCACGAAGGCGGGGTCGGCGGCGATCTCGCCGCAGACCGTGACCGGCTTGCCGCGGCGCTGGCCGGTCCGCACCACGTCGCGCAGCACCCGCAGCACCGCCGGGTGCAACGGCGAGTACAGGCCGTCCAGCGCCTCGTTGGTGCGGTCGGCGGCCAGCAGGTACTGCACCAGGTCATTGGTGCCGATGGAGAGGAAGTCGCACAGGCCGACGAAGGCGGGCAGCGCCAGCGCCGCCGACGGCACTTCGACCATCGCGCCCAGCGGGATCTGCGCGGCGGTTTCGCGGCCTTCGGCGCGCAACTCGCGCAGCACCGCGTCCAGCGCGTGGCGGACTGCGCGCATTTCCTCGCCGCCGCTGACCATCGGCACCAGCACCCGCAGCGGGCCGTAGCCGGAGGCGCGGGCGATGGCGCGCAGCTGGGTGTGCAGCAGCCCGCTGCGCGCCAGCGACAGGCGCACGCCGCGCAGGCCCAGCGCGGGGTTGGGTTCGTCGCGCAGCGCCAGCCCGGTCTTGTCGGCCTTGTCGGCGCCGAGGTCGAGGGTGCGGATGGTGACGGTGCGGCCGGTCATCGCCAGCACCGCGTCGCGGTAGGCGCGGAACTGCGCGTCCTCGTCGGGCAGCTCGCTGCTGCCGAGGAACAGGAATTCGGTGCGGTACAGGCCAACCCCGGCGGCACCCAGTGCGTGCGCTTCGGTCACGTCGTCGCGCGATTCCGCATTGGCCCACAGCTTGACGTCGATGCCGTCCAGGGTGCGTGTCGGCTCGCGCCGCAGGCGGTTGAGCTGGCGGCGCTCGCGCTTGGCTTCACCGACCCTGCGGTGGTGTTCGCGCAGGTCGGCCGCATCCGGCTCCAGCACCACCAGGCCGCTGCCGCCGTCGATCGCCAGCACGTCGCCGTCGTTGATCTTCTGCAGCGCCTGCGCGGCGCCCACCACCAGCGGCAGGTGCAGGCTGCGCGCCAGGATCGCGCTGTGCGAGAGCGGGCTGCCGCCGGCGGTGATGACGCCGACCACGCCCTGCGCCTGCAATTCCGCCAGTTCCGCCGGGGCCACGCTGTCGGTGACCAGGATTTCGCCGGAAGCCCCTTGCAGCGCCGCGCGCTGGCTGTGCAGGGCGGCGTGCAGGCGGCCGATCACCTGGTCGATGTCGTCGATGCGGCTGCGCAGGTAGGGGTCGTCCATGCCCTCGAACACCGCGGCGATGCGGTTGCGCTGCAGGCGCAGGGCGTAGTCGGCGGTGTACAGGCCGGTGCGGATCAGCGCGTCGATGCCCGACAGCAGTTCGGGGTCGTCCAGCAGCAGCGCGTGCAGGTCGAGGAATTCGCCGATCTCCTGCGCCAGCGCGCCGTGCAGGCGCTCGCGCAGGCCGCGCATCTCGGTGCGTACCGTGGCCACCGCGTCATGGAAGCGGGCGAGCTCCGGCTCCACCTCGTCCGCGGTGATGCGGGCTTCGTCGATGTCCAGCGCGTGCGGCAGGCGCACGCGGGCCCGTCCAAGCGCGCTGCCGCGGGCGGCGGCGGTGCCGGACAGGACCTGGCGCATCAGCTGTCCTCGTCGAAGCGACGCTCGAACAGCGCTGTCGCGGCATCGGCGGCGGCCTGTTCGTCCTCGCCGTCGACGCGCAGCACCACTTCCGCGCCGGGGCCGGCGGCCAGCAGCATCACCCCCATGATGCTCTTGGCGTTGACCTCGCGGCCGCGCGCTTCCAGCGTGGCCTGGCAGCGGAAACCGGACAGCAGCTGCACCAGCTTGGCGGTGGCGCGCGCATGCAGGCCGAGGCGGTTGGTGATGGTCAGTTCGCGGCGGATCACGCGCGTTCTCCGCGGCGGCGGTGGCAGGGGTCAGGCGTCATCGAGGATGGCTCCATTGCGCGAACCGGCGGCGGCCACCGACGGCAGATCGTCCAGATCCAACTCCGCGTAGTTCATCACCCGCAGCAGCATCGGCAGGCTCAGCGCCGACACCCGTCGCGCCGGTGTGCCGATCCGCGCCAGCTTGGCGGCGATGTTGGCGGGGGTGGCGCCGTACAGGTCGGTCAGCAGCAGCACGCCATGGCCGCCGTCGACCCGGCGCATCGCCGCGCTGGCCAGCGGCAGCATCGCGTCGGGGTCAGCGTCGAACGGCACCTCGAACGCCTCGCAGGCCAGCGGCAGATTGCGCAGCAGGCGCGTGGCCACCGCCAGCAGCGCGCTGCCGACGCCTTCATGGGTGACGAGGAGGATGCCGACGGACATCCCGCAAACTTAACAGACGCAGGCGATGCCGCGAAAGCGTTCCGGCGCGGATTTGTGCGCGCGTCCGCCGCGCACCCGGGGCCGCGGCGGGTCAGTCCAGCTCGCGATGATGCACGGCCACTTCCGCCCAGCCGCTTTCGCGGCAGTGGCGGGCCAGCCGCTCGGCCAGATACACCGAACGGTGGCGGCCGCCGCTGCAGCCGAACGCGATGGTGGCGTAGCTGCGGGTTTCCGAACGCAGCTTGGGCAGCCAGCTGTCGAGGAAGGCCTGCACCTGGCCGGCATAGGCGATCACGTCGGGTTCGGCGTCCAGGTGTTCGCGCACCTCCGGGTCGCGCCCGGACAGTGGCCGCAGGCGCGCATCCCAGTGCGGATTGGGCAGCACCCGCGCGTCGAACACGAAGTCGGCATCGGGCGGCACCCCGTGGCGGTAGGCGAACGACTGGAACAGCAGGGACAGCCCGGTGCCGGACAGGCCGAACTCGGCCAGGATGCGGCGGCGCATCTGGTGGACGTTGAGGTCGCTGGTGTCGATGCGGATGTCGGCGATCTGCCGCAGCGGCTTCAGCGCCTGCCGATCCAGCGAGATCGCGTCCGCCAGCACCAGTCCGAGGTGGCTGAGCGGGTGGCGGCGGCGGGTGTCGGCGTAGCGGCGCAGGATCACTTCGTCGCTGGCCTCCAAGTACAGCAGGCGCGGGTTGGCGCCCAGCGCGCCGACCTGCGACAGCGCGGTGGGCACCTCCGCCAGGTCGCCGAGATTGCGGGCATCGATGACGACCGCGATCTTCGACGGTGCCGATTCGCCGTTCTGCAGCAGGCGGACGAACGCCGGCAGCAACTCCGCCGGCAGGTTGTCCACGCAGTAGTAGCCGAGGTCCTCCAGCGTGTGCAGCGCGCCGGACTTGCCGGAACCGGACATGCCGCTGACGATCAGCATGGTGGGCATCTCGCGGGCGTTCATTGCGCTGCGTGCTCGAGGAAGTGGCTGTGGCGGGCCATGAACGCGGCTGCGGGATCGATGCCCTTGCTGCGCAGGATGTGCATGCGGGTGGCGGCCTCGGTGAGCACCGCCAGGTTGCGCCCGGCCATCACCGGGATGGTGATCATCGGCACGTCGAGATCGAGCACGCGGCGGATGCCGAGGTCGCCGGTCAGCCGCTCCATGCCGCCGGGGCTGGGCTCCAGCGACGGCTTGCTGAGGTGGACGATCAGGCGCAGGTACTTGTTCCGCTTGACCGCGGTGTCGCCGAACATCTGCCGGATGTTGAGCACGCCGAGGCCGCGCAGCTCCAGCATGTCCTGCAGCAGCTCCGGGCAGGCGCCGTCGAGCACGTCGGGCGCGATCTGGGTGAACTCCGGCGCGTCGTCGGCGACCAGCCGATGGCCGCGGGTGACCAGCTCCAGCGCCAGCTCGCTCTTGCCGGAGCCGGATTCGCCGGTGATCAGCACGCCGATGGAGTAGATCTCCATGAACACGCCGTGCAGGGTGACCCGCGGCGCCAGCGTGCGCGCCAGGATGTACTGCAGGTGGTTGAGCAGTTCATGGCCGCGCCGCGGCGACACCCACAGCGGCGTGTCGGATTCCTCCGCGGCGATGCGCAGGTCCTCCGGGCATGACTGGCTCTTGCTGATGACCAGCGCCAGCGGGCGGAAGTCGATGATCTTGTGGATGGTTTCCCAGCGCTGGCGGGCGTCCAGCCCGTCCAGCCATTCCAGTTCCTCGGTGCCGAGGATCTGCACCTTGTTGGGGTAGATGGCGTTGAGGTAGCCCGCCAGCGAAGGCCGGCGGGCCACCGTGTCCACCGCTTCCAGCACGCGCTGGCCGCCGGTTTCCTGCCCGGCCACCCAGCGCAGCGACAGCCGCTCCTGCTGGTTGGCGAACAGCTCGGCGGCGGTGATGCGGGCGGCGCTCATGCGGCGTGGGGCGAAGGGAGGACAGTCATCGGCGCCGGCTCAGTCTTCCGCGCTCATCCGGGCCAGCCCTTCGCTGCGGCGCTGCTCGACCTGCTTTTCCTTGTGCTTGATCAATTGCCGGTCCAGCTTGTCCACCAGCAGGTCGATCGCCGCGTACATGTCCTGGCCCACGGCATCGGCGTGCAGCTTGCGGCCGGCCAGGGTGACGTTGGCCTCGGCCTTGTGCTCCGGCTTGTCCAGGCCAAGCTGGACGCGGATCTCGCAGTCGCCTTCGAAGTGCCGGCCCAGCCGCTCGAAGCGGGTCTCCACGTAGCTGCGCAGCGCGGGTGTGACGTCCATCTGCTGGCCGTAGGTTTCGATCTGCATCTTGACCTCCTTCTGCAATGGCGCGGGCGGGGTGCTCGCGCCGGTGGGCGCACCGGCTCAGCCGATGCGCATACGCTCGTGCGATGCCGGGATCTGCAGGGCTTCGCGGTATTTCGCCACCGTCCGCCTCGCCACCGGCACGCCTTCCGCCTTCAACGTATCGGCAAGCCGTGCATCCGACAAGGGCTTGCGCGGGTTCTCCGCGGCCACCAGCTGGCGGATGCGGTCCTGGATCGCGGTGCTGGACGCACTGCCGCCATCGTCGGTGCCGATGCCGGAAGCGAAGAAGTCGCGCAGCGCCAGCGTTCCGCGCGGCGTTCGCAGGTATTTGCGGGCGATTGCGCGCGACACCGTGGACTCGTGCAGGCCCAGCCCCGCGGCCACGCCGCGCAGGGTCAGTGGACGCAGCGCCTGCGGGCCGAATTCCAGGAATGCGACCTGTTCGCGCACCAGCCAGCGCACCACCCGCAGCAGGGTATCGGCGCGCGCTTCCAGCCCCTTCAGCAGCCAGCGCGCTTCCTGCAGGTGGCCGCGCAGGTAATCGGCGTCGCCGGCGCTGGCGTGGCGGATCATCTGCTGGTAGTCGCGCTGGATCGCCACCCGCGGCAGCGCCCCGGCCGCCAGGGCCACCCGCCACAGCCCTTGCTGGCGCCAGGCCACGCAGTCGGGGCGGATGTAGCTGCCGGCGGGCAGGGCGCCGTGCTGGGCGCCGGGGCGCGGATCCAGCGTGCGCAGCAGCTGTACCGCGGCTTCCGCCGCTGCCTTGGGGCAGCCGAGCAGGGCGCTGACGCCATCGATGCCCTGTTTCGGCAGCTGCGGCAGCGGGCCGGCCGCGATCGCGCACGCCAGCGCGCGCGCGGGTGTATCCGCCGGCAATGCCTGCAGCTGCAGGCGCAGGCATTCGCCGAGGTCGCGCGCACCCACACCGACCGGGTCGAACTGCTGGATGCGATGCAGCACCGGCAGCATGTCTTCGGGCGTGGCGTCGATGTCGGGGCGCAGGCTGGCAGCCAGCGCCGGCAGGTCTTCGCGCAGGTAGCCGTCGTCGTCGATGGCGTCGATCAGCGCGATCCCGATGCGGGTGTCGCGCGGACTGAAATGGCCAAGGTGCAGCTGCCACAGCAGGTGATCCTGCAGGCTGTCCTCTGCGTCCG
>JANJSW010000016.1 GCA_024711415.1 Thermomonas sp.
GGCGTGGGCTACGGCTGGATCGACGGCCTGAAGGCGCACGCCGAGGACGAGGTGTCCGACCGGGTGCTGGCCGCCGCCGACAAGCGTTTCCCGGTCAACCCGCCGCAGACCAAGGAAGCGTACTGGTACCGGCACATCTTCGAGCAGTTCTATCCCAGCCGCGCGGCGGCGGAGACGGTGCCGGGCGGCAAGTCGATCGCCTGCTCGTCGGCGGCGGCGATCGCGTGGGACGCCAGCTTCGCCGGCATGGCCGATCCCTCCGGCCGCGCGGTGGCGGGGGTGCACAACGACGCCATCGCGGCGGCGGGCTGAGTCAGTCCGCTTCCAGCCCGCGTACCTGGTTGCGGCCGCCGGCCTTGGCCAGGTACAGGTGCCGGTCGGCCTCGCCCAACAGCCTGTGCAGGTTGGGGAACTGCGGCGAGCGCCGGCTGGCGCCGATGCTGATGGTCATCCGCAGCGGCCGGCCGTCGATGTCGATCTCCATCGCTTCCACCGCCTGGCGCAGGCCCTCCAGGTGGCGCAGGCCGGCCTGCACGTCGAGGCCGTCGAGCAGCATGCAGAACTCCTCGCCGCCGAAGCGCCCGCAGTAGTCCTGCGGGCGGTTGTGGGCGTGCAGGGTGTCGGCCATCGCCCGCAGCGCGCGGTCGCCGGCCTCGTGGCCGTAGCTGTCGTTGATGTGCTTGAAGTGGTCGATGTCGATCATCGCCACGGTCACTTCGCCGCTGCTGCGGGCGATGTGTTTCTCGCTCTGCTCGAGGAAGCTGCGGCGGTTGGGCAGCCCGGTCAGGAAATCGCGGGTGGCCAGGTCCTGCAGGGTGCCGATCAGCTCCAGCTGGTCGATGTTCTGCGAGACGCGGCAGAAGAACTCCTCGCGCGAGAAGGGCTTGCGCAGGAAGTCGTTGGCACCGTTCTTGAGGAAGCGCGGGATCAGCGAGGCATCGGTGCTGCCGGACACGCCGATCACCGCCATCCGGTCGCGCGCGCGCAGCTGGCGCAGGCGGCGGGTCAGTTCGATCCCGTCCATGCCCGGCATTTCCTGGTCGACGATGGCCAGGCGGATGTCGGGATCGGCTTCGATCATGCGCAGCGCCGACTGGCCGTCGGCGACGTGGGACACGCGGTAGCCCTGCAGCGACAGCAGCGAGGCGATGTAGGAGCGGGCGGACAGCGAATCGTCCACCACCAGCGCGCTGATCCGGCGGTTGCGCTCCAGCCGCTGCACCAGCCAGACCAGGTAGTCGAGGCTGTCCGGCGTGCTCTTCAGCACGTAGTCGATGATGTGCTGCTGCAGCGCGCGTTCGCGCAGCGCGTCGTCGTACACGCCGCTGACCACGATGGTGGGCATGCGCCGCTCGACGAAGAAATCGATGACCTGGTCGCGGTCGCCGTCTGCCAGCACCAGCCCGGTCAGGGCGAGGAACCAGTCGGATTCGCGGTCCAGCAGTTCGCGCGCTTCCGCCAGCGTCGAGGCCACGCTGATCGGCAGCTGCACGCGCTGCTCGATGGCTTCGCGCAGCATCGAGGTGTAGGCGCGCGAATTTTCCAGCAGCAGGATGCGCTGGGGCAGGGCGGCGATGGGTTGGCGGGCGTTGGCCAAGGCGAATCCGGCCGGCATCGGGAGAGTTCCTGGGAAAGTGCTGGCGCGGGGGGCGGCCTTGCGGCCATCCCGATTATGCAGCAGCCGCAACGCGGAATCAGTGCGGTCCTTGACCGGGATCAGGCCGGCAGGCTGCGGCATCCCAGTGCGGCGAGGATGCCGTGCATGGCCGGCAGCTGCATCAGCCAGGGTGCCGCCATGGTGAGCAGGCCGGCGCCGATCACCAGCACCCCGGCGGCATTGCGCAATGCGCCGCGCTGCAGGCGCTGGCCGATGCGCGCGCCGGCCCAGGTCAGCGACACCATCACCGGCAGCGTGCCCAGCCCGAACGCGGCCATGGTCAGCGCGCCGTGCAGCGGGCTGGCACTGAGCCACGCGGCGGCCAGCAGGGTGGTGGACAGGCCACAAGGCATCCAGCCCCAGAGCATCCCGAGCAGGAACCGCTTGCCGGCGGTGTCGGCCGGCAGCAGGCGGCGCTGCAAGGGGGCAAGCGCGCGCCACAGCCGGTTGCCGGTGCCGCCGGAAAAGCGCGGCAGGCGGCCCTTGGCATCCAGCATGCGCAGGCCGGCAATGACCAGCACGATCCCGACCAGCGCGCGCATCGCGATGCCCAGCTGCGGGATGCGGGCCACGCCCAGCAGGCCGCCGCCGAGGCCGCCGACCAGCGCGCCGGCCAGCACGTAGCCGCCGACCCGGCCGAGGTTCGGCTGCAGCGCCGCGAACCAGCCGGGCGAATGCACCGAGAACCCGGTGGCGATGCCGCCGCACATCGCCACGCAGTGCGCGCCGCCCAGCAGGCCGGTCAGCAGCGCCGCGCCCAGCACCAGCAGGTCAATCGGCATCGCGGTCGTCCGCTGGCGCGTCCTGCGCGGAGGGCGGCGGCCTGTCGTCGTCGCGCAGGATGTCCAGCGCCGGGGTGTCCAGGTCCTCGAACTGGCCGTGCTTCACCGCCCACGCGAACAGCAGTGCGGCGGCGCCGATCATCACCAGGCTGATGGGAATCAGGAACAGCAGGATGTTCATCGCGACGGGACCCTGGTCAGGCGCAAGGCGTTGGCGGTGACCGCCAGCGAGGACAATGCCATGCCCAGCGCCGCCAGCCACGGCGTGACCATGCCGGCGGCGGCCAGCGGCAGCGCCAGCAGGTTGTAGCCGATCGCCCAGAGCAGATTCTGGCGAACGATGCGGCGGGTGCGACGGGCGATCTCGATGGCCGCCGGCACGTTGGCCAGCGAGCTGCCGGACAGCACCAGATCGGCCGAGCGCTGCGCCAGTGCGGCGCCGTCGCCGATCGCCAGCGAGACATCGGCGCCGGCCAGCACCGGTGCGTCGTTGAGGCCGTCGCCGACCATCGCCACCACCCGGCCCTCGCGCTGCATCGCGCGGACGAGTGCCAGCTTGTCTTCCGGCGACTGGCGGGCGTGCGGATTCGCAATTCCCATCGCGCTGGCGAAGCGCGCCACCGGCGCGGCGGCGTCGCCGCTGGCCAGATGCAGCGTCAGGCCCTGCTCGCGCAGCCGCTGCAGCGCCTGCGCGGCGTCCGCACGTTCGCGTTCGGCGAAGCTGAAGCGTGCGCGCGCGCCGGCGTCGTTGCCCAGCCAGACCGCACCATCGTCGTCGTCACCGGTCGCGAACGGCGCGGTGCCGATGCGCCAGCGCACGCCTTCGACCATTCCTTCGACGCCGCGGCCGGCGACCGCGCGCACGCCGCTGGCCACCGGTGCGCCCGGCACCTGCGCGAACGCGGCGGCCAGCGGATGGCTGCTGTCGCGCTCCAACGCGGCGGCGATGCGCAGCGCCGCATCGGCATCGATGCCGATGCAGGCATCCACGCCCTGCAGATGCGGCTTGCCGTCGCCGAGGGTGCCGGTCTTGTCGAACACCACGTCGGTGGCCTGCGCCAAGCGCTGCAGCGCGTCCGGCCGCACCGAAAGCACGCCGATCCTTGCCAGCGCGCCGTGGGCGGCGGCCAGCGCCGCCGGCACCGCCAGCGACAATGCGCACGGGCAGCTGATCACCAGCAGCGCCAGCACCACCTCGAACGCGCGCGCCGGCTCGTGCACGCGCCACCAGGCGTACACCACCACGGCCGCCAGCAGCAGGCCGGCCACGAACCAGCCGGCGATGCGTTCGGTGCCCAGCGCCAGTGCCGGGCGGTGCGCCTGAGCGCTTTCCACCAGTCGCGCCAGCTCGGCCAGGCGGGTGCCGGTGCCGACGCCGGTCACGCGGATCTTCGCCGCATGCTCGCGGCAGGCGGTGCCGGCAAATACCGGGTCACCGGCATGGCGGGTGACCGGTGCCGATTCGCCGGTGAGCAGGGATTCCTCGAAATGCGCCTCGCCCTCGAGCAGCACGCCGTCGGCCGGCACAGGTTCGCCCACCGCGATCCGCACCACGTCGCCCACCGCCAGCGCATCGATGGGCACCGACTCGCGGCTGCCGTCGGCCAGTTCGCGGGTGGCGAACGCCGGCCTCGCCCGCGCCAGCGCATCCACCTGCGCCGACGCGATCCCGCGCGCGCGCTGCTCCAGCTGGCGCGCCACCAGCAGCAGGAACACGAACATCACTGCCGCATCAAACCAGACGTGGACGCCGCCGCGCACGGTTTCGATGGTGCTCACCGCCCACGCCAGCAGGGTGGACCCGGCGATCAGCACGTCCATGCCCAGCCGGCGCCCGCGCAGTTCGTTCCATGCGCCGACGATGAACGGCCACCCAGCCCAGAACACCACCGGGGTGGACACCATGAAGGTGACCCAGCGGAAGAAGTCGCGGGTGGGCAGCGGCATCTCGCCGCGGGTGTCGAGATACAGCGCCTCGGCGAACATCATCGCCTGCATCGCGCCGATGCCGGCCAG
>JANJSW010000034.1 GCA_024711415.1 Thermomonas sp.
TTGGCGACGATGGCCAGGCAGGCGTAGTCCAGC
The DNA here is from genome assembly GCA_024711415.1 of Thermomonas sp. Classification (GTDB taxonomy): domain Bacteria; phylum Pseudomonadota; class Gammaproteobacteria; order Xanthomonadales; family Xanthomonadaceae; genus Thermomonas. Next base: position 34 of record JANJSW010000034.1, read on the forward strand.
CCCAGTTCGCGCGCCAGCCCGGCCTCCGGCATCCCGGTCATGCCGACCAGGTCGCAGCCGTCGCGGCGCATGCGCGCGATCTCGGCGCGGGTTTCCAGCCGCGGCCCCTGGGTGGCGCCGTAGCAGCCACCATCGACCAGCGCCACCCCGGCGTGCATCGCCGCTGCAACGACCTGCCGGCGCAACGCCGGGGTGTAGGGATCGCCGAAATCGACGTGCAGCACCTCGCTGCCCGGTTCTTCGCACAGGGTGGAGATGCGGCCCCAGGTGTAGTCGATCAGCTGGTCCGGGCAGGCCAGCACGCGCGGGCCGAAGCGCTCGGTGATGCCGCCGACGGTGTTCAGCGCCAGCACCCGGGTGGCGCCCAGCGCCTGCAGCGCGGCCAGGTTGGCGCGGTAATTGATCTTGTGCGGCGGCAGCGAATGGCCTTCGCCATGGCGGGCCAGGAACGCCACCCGCCGACCTGCATAGGTGCCGATGCGCACCGGGCCGGACGGCGCGCCGTAGGGCGTGACCGGCTGGTGGCTTTCGACGTCGGCCAGTTCACCGAGGGCGTAAACGCCAGTGCCGCCGATGACGGCGAGTTCGATGGTCATGCAGTGCTCTCCAGTCAGATCGCAATCAAGCCGCAAGCATGCCCGCGCCGGTGGCGCCGGGCCGGACTCTCGGCGACAGGGATGTCGCCGAGAAGCCTACATGGACGTATTCACGGCGTGTCCGGCCCGGCGCTGCCGGTGCGGGCATGCGCCTTGGTATCCCAGCCGTCGAAGCGCTGCCGGCACGCACGCGAGCATGATGCGATACCGCTAGTCGCCCAACGCATAGATCGCCGGCAGGTTGCGGCCCTGCTCGTAGTAGTCCATGCCGTAGCCGAAGACGTACGCATCCGGCACCTGCACGCCGACATGATCGGCGGCGATGCCCTCGACGCAGCGGTCGTGGACCTTTTCCGCCAGCACCGCGATCCGCACCTCGGCCGCGCCCTGGTCCTCGCACCACTGCTTCACCGCCAGCAGGGTATGCCCCTCGTCGAGGATATCGTCCGCCAGCAGCACCTTGCGACCGTGCATCGGCGTGGCCGGGCGATGCAGCCACGCGAGGCCCGAGCCGCTGGTCTGGCCGCGGTAGCGGGTGGCATGCAGGTAGTCGAACTCCAGGTCCAGCCCGAGTTCGCCCAGCGCGAACGCCAGCTGCGCGGCGAACGGCAGGCCGCCGTTCATGACCGTGAGGTACAGCGGCACGTCGCCCTCGGCGTAGGCCGCGCGGATCTCGCCGGCCATCCGCACGATGGCCTGCTCCAGCGCCGGACGATCGAACAATACCTGTGCCGATGCCAATGCATCGCCCAGCTTCGGTGCACTCATGCCACGTCTCCCATGTTGGTCGCGCCCGACAGAACGCCGGTTGCCAGCGACGGCGCGCGCACTTCTTCCAGCCGGGCCTGCACGCCGGCGCGGCGCGTATCGGCCAGCAGCCCGTCCCAGCCCAGCGCGCCACGGCCCAGCAGGCCCGCCAGCGCCATCGTGTTGAGCCGGCGGCCCTCGATCGCCGCCAGCGCCTCGTCCACCTGCTGGGTGTGGCTGACCAGCACCACGTCGCAGCCGGAGTCCAGGTGCGCGTCGATGCGCGCCTTGATCCCGCCCACGGCGCCGGCGGCGGCCATGCCGATGTCATCCGAAAACACCACCCCACGGAAGCCCAGGCCGCCGTTGGCCACGTCACCGCGCAGGATTTCCTCGATCCAGCGCCGCGAACAGCCGGCCGGCTCGGGGGCCACCTGCGGATAGGTCACGTGCGCGGTCATCACCGCGTCGGCGCCGGCGGCGATGCGGGCGGCGAACGGCACCAGGTCGTGCGCACGGATCTCGTCCAGCGGTCGCGGGTCGATGGCCGCGTCGTGGTGGGTGTCTTCCAGCACCGAGCCATGGCCGGGGAAGTGTTTGAGCGTGGCGGCCATCCCGGCTTCGTGCATGCCCTGCACGTAGACGCGGGCGAACGCGGCCACCACCCCGGGATCGGCGGCGAACGCGCGGTCGCCGATCGCACGGTTGCCGCGCGCCAGGTCCAGCACCGGGGCGAAACTGAGGTCCACGCCGCTGGCGCGCATCTCGCTGGCCATCAGCCAGGCGTGCTCGCGCGCCAGCGCCAGCGCCGCCTCGGCATCGCGCTGGTACAGCGCCTCGAAGCCGTGCAGCGCCGGCAGCTTGGTGTAGCCGTCGCGGAAGCGCTGGACGCGCCCGCCTTCCTGGTCCACGCAGATCAGCTGCGGGCGCGGCGCGACTTCGCGGATCGACTGCGTCAATTCCGCCACCTGCGCGCGCGAGGCGAAATTGCGCGCGAACAGGGTCAGGCCGGCGCAGGCGTCGTGCTGCAGCCAGTCACGCTCGCGCGCGGTGAGTTCGTGCCCGGTGATACCGATCAGCAGCATTCAGCGTCCTTCCATGAGGTCATGCGCCTGCCGCTCGTCGTCGCGCCACTGCGAGAACGGACGCGAGGCCAGCGCCAGATTGTAGTAGCGCTGCACGTGGGTGGCTTCGGCACCGACCCAGTCGGGCTGCGCGAAGGTCTCGTCCTCGCCCGCCAGTTCGATCTCGGCCACCACCAGCCCGGCGTTGTCGCCGAGGAATTCATCGACTTCCCACAGGTGTCCGGCATGCTCGACGTAATGGCGGTTCTTCTCGACCAGCCCGCCTACGCACAGCTTCAGCAGCGCGCGAGCCTCCGCCACCGGCACCGGGTATTCGAACTCCTGCCGGGTCGTGCCCAGTTCGCGCGACTTGATGTTGAGAAAGGCGGCGTCGCCTTCGATGCGCACCCGCACCGAGGCCCGCATCGCGCCGGAATCCACCAGCGCCAGGTCGTTGAGGTAGCCCTGCGCCATCGGCACCACCTTGTGCGCCGCCGCGCGCCAGCCGTCGCCGCGCGGCAGGAACTTGCGCTCGATCTCGATGCCCATGCTCAGTTCTTCTTCGGCGGATCGAACACCGCGATGGATTCGACGTGCGCGGTGTGCGGGAACATGTCCATCACCCCCGCCTCGCGCAGCGTCCAGCCGGCCTCGTTGACCAGCCAGCCGGCGTCGCGCGCCAGCGAGCCGGGGTGGCAGCTGACGTAGACGATCTTCTTCAGGCCCTTCAGCGGCAATTGCTTGAGCACCTCGATCGCACCGGCGCGGGCCGGGTCCAGCAGCAGCTTGTCGAAGCCCTGCTTCAGCCACGGCTGCCCGGCCAGGTCCTGGGCCAGGTCGGCGGCGAAGAACTGCACGTTGCCCATGCCGTTGTGCTCGGCATTCAGGCGCGCCCGCGCCACCAGCCCGGCGTCGCCTTCCACCCCGATCACCGCGCCGTCGCCGGACGCGCGCGCCAGCGGCAGGGTGAAGTTGCCCAGCCCGCAGAACAGGTCCAGCACGCGCTCGCCCGGCTGCACGTCCAGCAGGTCCAGCGCGCGGGCGATCATCGCCTCGTTCAACTTGGCGTTGACCTGGATGAAGTCGAGCGGGCGGAACAGCAGCTCCACGTCCCATTGCGGCAGCCGGAACGAGAGCTGTGGCGCCTCGCCGTCGAGCGGATGCACGGAATCGTTGCCGCCGGGCTGCAGGAAGATGGCGAACCCATGCGCCTGCCCGAACCCGGCCAGCTTCGCCCGGTCCGCCTCCGACAGCGGTTGCAGGTGGCGGAACACCAGCGCGATGGCGGCATCGCCGGCGATGAATTCGATCTGCGGGATGTCGCGGCGCGCGTCCATGCCGTCCACCAGCGCGCCCAGCGCGTCCAGCTTGAAGCCCAGCTGCGGGATGACGGTATGGCATTCGCGCAGGTCGGCGACGAAACGCGGGTCGGTTTCGCGGAACCCCACCAGCGTCTTGTCCTTCTTCTCCACCCGCCGCACCGACAAGCGGCCCTTGCGCCGGTAGCCCCAGACCTCGCCGCGCAGCGGCGGCAGCACCGCGGCGGGCGTGACGTGCCCGATGCGCTGCAGGTTGTCCAGCAGCACCCGCTGCTTGGCTTCGATCTGTTTGTCCTCCGCCAAGTGCTGCAGCACGCAGCCGGCGCAGACGCCGAAATGCGGGCAGCGCGGGGTCACCCGGTCCGGCGAGGCGCGCAGCACCTCCAGCGTCTTCGCCTCGTCGAAATGCTTGGAACGCGCGGTCTGCTGCACGGAAACGGATTCGCCCGGCAGCGCGCCCGCCACGAACACCGCCTTGCCGGCCTGCGCGTGGCCTTCCGGCCAGCGGGCAACGCCGCGGCCATCGTGGATGAGGTCGAGGATGTCTAGGGTCTTGGGGGTCTGGTCGAGGCGGGCCACGGCACGGAAAGACGTTGGATAGCCGCTCATTGTCGCAGACTGCGGCCCCTGCCCCATTCGGGCGCGGCCTGCACAGGCGGTATCCTTGGCGTTTTGCCGCCGCACCGGACCCGCCGCATGCCCGCGCTGACCTCGCAGATCGACCCCCGCTCGCAGGACTTCCTCGACAACGTCGCCTTCCACCGCGAACTGGTGGCCGAGCTGGACCGCCGGCTGGCGCGCGCGGCCGACGGCGGCGGCGAGAAGGCGCGGACCAAGCACACCGAGCGTGGCAAGCTGCTGCCGCGCGAACGGATCGACGCCCTGCTCGATCCGGGTTCGCCGTTCCTCGAGATCGCGCCGCTTGCCGCCGAGGGCATGTACGACGACGCCGCGCCGGCCGCCGGCATGGTCTGCGGGATCGGCCGGGTGATGGGCCAGGAAGTGGTGATCGTGGCCAACGACGCCACCGTCAAGGGCGGCACCTACTTCCCGATGACGGTGAAGAAGCACCTGCGCGCGCAGGAAGTGGCGCGAGAAAACAAGCTGCCCTGCGTCTACCTGGTCGACTCCGGCGGCGCCTTCCTGCCGCTGCAGGACGAGGTGTTCCCGGACAAGGAGCACTTCGGGCGGATCTTCTACAACCAGGCGCGATTGAGCGCGGAAAACATCCCGCAAATTGCCGTCGTGATGGGCAGCTGCACCGCCGGCGGCGCCTACGTGCCGGCGATGTGCGACGAATCGGTGATCGTGAAGGAACAGGGCACGATCTTCCTCGGTGGCCCGCCGCTGGTGAAGGCGGCCACCGGCGAGGTGGTGGATGCCGAAACGCTGGGCGGCGCCGATGTGCACACCAGCATCTCGGGCGTGGCCGACCATTTCGCCGAGGACGACCGCCACGCGCTGGAGATTGCGCGCGGCATCGTCGGCACGCTCAATCGCAGGAAGGTGCTGCCGGTGGCCGCGCAGTCCGTGCGCGAGCCGCTGTATGCGGCGGAGGAGCTGTACGGCATCGTGCCGAAGGACGCGCGCCGGCCGTTCGACATCCGCGAGGTGATCGCGCGCATCACCGACGGCAGCGAGCTGCAGGAGTTCAAGGCACGCTACGGCAAGACCCTGGTGACCGGCTTCGCCCACCTGCACGGCTACCCGGTCGGGATCGTCGCCAACAACGGCATCCTGTTCGCCGAAAGCGCGCTGAAGGGCGCGCACTTCATCGAGCTGTGCAACCAGCGCGGCATCCCGCTGGTGTTCCTGCAGAACATCACCGGCTTCATGGTCGGCAAGAAGTACGAACAGGCCGGCATCGCCAAGGATGGCGCCAAGATGGTGACGGCGGTGGCGTGCAGCCACGTGCCCAAGTTCACCGTGGTGATCGGCGGCAGCTTCGGCGCCGGCAACTACGCGATGTGCGGCCGCGCCTACGGCGCGCGCTTCCTGTGGATGTGGCCGAACGCACGCATCAGCGTGATGGGCGGCGAGCAGGCGGCCAGCGTGCTGGCCACCGTGAAGCGCGACGGCATCGAAGCGCGCGGCGGGGTATGGACGCCGGACGAGGAAGATGCGTTCAAGGCGCCGATCCGCCAGCAGAACGAGGACCAGGGCAATCCCTACTACGCCACCGCGCGGCTGTGGGACGACGGCATCATCGACCCCGCCGACACCCGCCGGGTGCTGGGGCTGGGGCTGTCGGCCTCGCTCAATGCGCCGATCGAGGCGCGCACCCGCTTCGGCGTATTCCGCATGTGAGGGGCGATGTGACTTCCATCGCATTCAACAGGTTGCAGCAGCAACCTGTCGTATTCAGCAAAGAAGTCGTCGCAAATCGGTGGTAGCCTCGACCCCTCTTCCCGAGGAGATCCGTGCATGGCCATCTGGAAAGACCCCGCACCGGCCGCCAAGGCCAGCGAGCCCGCCCGCTTCGAGCTTGGTTCACCCGAGCCACAGCCGGCCGTCGAGCACGCTCCGGCACCGGCAGCCCCGGCGCCGATCCGCGCCGTGGAACCCGCCGCACGGGAATCGGTGATCGCCGCCGACCTGGCCATCGAGGGCAAGATCGAGGGCGCCGGCCATGTCCGCATCGCCGGCAAGTTCAAGGGCGACATCAAGGTGCAGGGCAACCTGACCATCGACCAGGGCGCCAAGGTGTCCGGCGGCGTGTCGGCCAACAAGGTCACCCTGGCCGGCGAGCTGGACGGCAACATCACCAGCGCGCAGCAGGTGGACGTGCTGCCCAGCGGCGCGATCAACGGCGACCTCAAGGCCGGCAGCCTGACCGTGGCCGCCGGCAGCCGCATCCGCGGCCATGTCGAATGCGGCTGGGGCAAGGACGACAAGCCGGCGGCGAAGACGGAGAGCGGCAGCGCCGCATGAGCGCGGCGCGCCCCGGCGTGGCGGGTGCCACCCGCACCTGCCCGCATTGCAAGGCGACCATCCTGGAGAGCTCGGCGGTCTGCCCGGCCTGCCGCGGGCACCTGCGCTTCGACGCGCCCGCCACCGACGCGGCGCAACGCTTCGTGCCGCTGAAGGTGGAAGGCACCCTCAACGCGCCGGACGACGGCGCGTTCGAGTACACGATGGTGGTGGTGATCCGCAACGAACGCGGCGAGGAAGTCGGCCGCCACGTGGTCGGCGTGGGCGCGGTGTTCCCGGGCGAGGCGCGCAGCTTCAGCGTGGCGGTGGAAGCGGTGCCGGCATCACCGGGCAAGCGCCGACTGAAGCACTAGCAACGACGGACGACATGGCAGCAGCCCCGGCCGCCTGCATCTCGTCTTCACACATCCCCGCCTAGCATCCATCCCGCCGCCCTTGCGTGCGGTTCCACGGTTCGGAAACGCGCCTCCCGCGCGTCGCCGGATCGCCACTTCCCACACCCAGGAGTCTGTAGATGAACGCCAAACTTTATGTTGCCCTGGTGGCGGCTACGCTGGCACTGACCGCCTGCAAGAACGAAACCGCCACCGCGCAGAACGAGGCCGCCGAGGCCAGCGCCGCCGCCGAACAGGCGGCCGATGCCGCCGCGAATGCGGCGTCGCAGGCCACCGATGCGGCTGCCGCCGCGACCGGTGAAGCCATCGGCGAAGTCGGCGCCAACGTCGAGCAGGCCGCCGATGCGGCCAAGCAGGCCAGCGCCGAGGCGGCCGCGGATGCCGCCACCGCCACCGCGGACGCGGCGCAGTCGGCGGCGGATGCCGCCGATGAAATGGCCGACAAGGCCGAGAAGGCGGCCGACGAAGCCAAGAAGTAACCGCCGGCGCGGTTGCCGCAACCCCGCAAGGCCCGCATTCGCGGGCCTTGTTCTTTTGCGCCAGCGGCGCATCGGCCGGAACGTGGAGCCCGGGCTGCTACCCGCAGCCGTTGCAGCCGCCGCAGTCCTTGCCGCCGCCCAGTCCCGGCGGCGCGATCCTCCGGGCCAACGCGCGCAGCCAAGCAGGCCGGGCCTCGCGCAGCAGCGGCAGGGCAATGGCGATGCGCAGGCGCCGGGTGGCGTTCGGGAACTGCTTGCGCATCACCACCACCACGCTGGCCAGCACCGCCAGCGCGATGACGAGGTACTGCGCCAGCAGCCCCGCGCTCATCCGCCCGCCCCCAGCGCCAACGCGATCCGGTAGGTCGCGAACGACGCCAGGTAGGCCAGCGCGAACAGGTAGCCGGCGGCGAAGCCCGTCTGCTTCCACGAATGGGTTTCGCGCTTGATCGTGGCCAGGGTGGAGATGCACTGCGGCGCGTAGATGAACCACACCAGCAGCGACAGCGCGGTGGCCAGCGACCACTGGTCCTGGATGATCGGGGTCAGCGCCTGGATCGTCGCGTCCTCGCTGGCCGCCGACAGCGCGTACACCGTCGCCAGCGAAGACACCACCACCTCGCGCGCGGCCATGCCCGGGATCAGCGCGATGCAGATCTGCCAGTTGAAGCCGATCGGGGCGAACACCGCGGTCATCCAGTGGCCGATGCGACCGGCGAAGCTGTAGTCGATCGCCGGCAGGGTGGCGTCGGCCGGCGCGCCGGGGAAGGACAGCAGGAACCACAGGAGGATGGTCAGCGCGAGGATGATCCCGCCCACCCGCTTGAGGAAGATCATCGCCCGCTCCCACAGCCCGATGGCGAGGTCGCGCAAGTGCGGGATGCGGTAGGACGGCAGCTCCAGCAGCAGCGGATGTTCGCTCTTGTCGCGCCGCCACAGTTTCATCGTCCACGCCACCGCCAGCGCACTGAGGATGCCGGCCGCGTACAGGCCGAACAGCACCAGCCCCTGCTGGTTGAACCAGCCGATGTCCTTCTGCGGCACGAACGCGCCGATCAGCAGCGCGTACACCGGCAGCCGCGCCGAACAGGTCATCAGCGGCGCGACCAGGATGGTGGCGATGCGATCGCGCGGGTCCTGGATGGAGCGCGTCGACATGATCCCCGGCACCGCGCAGGCGAAGCTGGACAGCAGCGGGATGAAGCTGCGCCCGGACAGCCCCGCCGCCGCCATCATCCGGTCGAGCAGGAAGGCCGCGCGCGGCAGGTAGCCGGATTCCTCCAGCGCCAGGATGAAGGCGAACAGCACCATGATCTGCGGCAGGAACACGATCACCCCGCCCAGGCTGGCGATGATGCCGTCCACCAGCAGGCTGCGCAGCGGACCGTCCGGCAGGGTGCCGCCCACCAGTCCGCCGAACCAGCCGGTGGCGGCCTCGATGGCGTCCATCATCGGCGTGGCCCAGGCGTACACCGCCTG
>JANJSW010000042.1 GCA_024711415.1 Thermomonas sp.
GAATGCCAGTTGCGACGGCAAGGCGTCGGCCAGGGTGCCGACGCCCGCCACGATGCGGTCTTCGCCGCGCAGCTCCAGCCCGAAGCGCGCGGCGAGTTCGGCGGCAGTGAACGTCGGCATGCTCATGCCGGCGTTGCCGTCAGAGCTGGCCGCCGAAATTGAACTGCAACCGTTCGATCTGGTCGCCGTCCTTCTTGCGCAGCGGCAGCGCGTAGCTGATCGACAGCGGCCCCATCGGCGAGCGCCACAGCAGCGCCACGCCGGCGGAAGCGCGCAGTTCGCCGGCATCGAAGTTGTCCCAGCCGTTGTAGACGTTGCCGACGTCGAGGAACGCGGACACGCGCGCCGACGGGCTGTCGAACAGCTTCGGGAAGATCGCCTCCACCGAACCGGCCAGCAGCACCGAGCCACCCAGCGGCTGGCGGTAGCCGAAGCTGGAGGTGTGCACCGGGCCCAGGGTGTTGTCCATGAAGCCGCGCACGCGCCCGCTGGAGGAGATGCCGCCCGCGTAGAAGTTCTCGAAGAACGGCAACCCGCTGGCGTTGACCGTCTTGACGTAGTCCGGCGAGGTGGTCAGGCAGGGATCCGTGCCGACCGGGCCGGGTACCCAGGTGTCGCCCTTTCCGTCGTTGTTGGTGTCGACCAAGGTCGGTGCGGTGTAGCAGAGGTTGCGGCTGAACTCCTGGCCGTAGGAATCGCCGTAGCCGAGGTTCAGCGCGGTCTTGACCACCAGCGCAGGATGCAACGGCCAGTACTTGGAGATGTCGTACTGGATCTTGAAATACTCGACGGTGGAGCCGGGCAGGGCGACTTCCGCCGACAGGCTCTGGGTGCCGCCCACTACCGGGGTGAAATAGTTGTTGCGGGTGTCGCGGCCCCAGCTCACCTGCGCGCGCCAGCTGTGGAAGGTCTGCTGGCCGACCGCCTTGACGTAGTCCACCAGCGGCGTTGGGGTGGAGCCCTCGAACGCCAGGATCTCGTTGCTGTCGATGCCGACCATCAGCGAGATCGAATCGGCTTCGCTCAGCGGCAGCCCCATGAACACCTGGAAGGAGCCGCTGTTGGTGGAATAGGAGGCGACGTTGAAGCTGGAGTAGTCGAACTCGCGCCACCACAGGTTGTAGCCCAGCGACATGCCGTCGTCGGTGAAATAGGGGTTCAGGTACGAGAAGTCGTAGCGCTTCTGGTAGTCGCTGCGGGTGATCGCGGTGGTGACGCGGTTGCCGGTGCCGAGGAAGTTGTTCTCCTGCAGCTGCAGCGACAGGTTCAGGCCGGACAGCTGCGAATAGCCGACGCCGGCCGAAATGCTGCCGGAGGTGGTTTCCTTGACCGTATAGACCACATCGACCTGGTCGTCGGTGCCGGCCACGGGCTCGCTGTCGACGCTGACTTCCTCGAAATAGCCGAGGCGGTCCAGGCGCACCTTGCCGCGGTCGATCGCCGCCTGCGAGTACCAGCTGCCCTCGAACTGGCGCATCTCGCGGCGCAGCACCGGATCGGCGGTGCGGGTGTTGCCCTTGAACACGATCCGGCGCACGTTCACGCGCGGACCGGGCTGTACCTGGAAGTCGACCGCCACGGTGCGCTTGTCGCGGTCGATGTTCGGCACCGGGTTGACCCGGGCGAAGGCGTAGCCGATGTTGGACAGGCGCGCGGTGATCGCGTTGGTGGCCACCTCCAGCAGTCCGCGCGAGAAGGTGCCGCCCGGCTTGATGAAGCTGACGATGGTCTCGACCTCCGACTTCGGCAGCACCGTATCGCCGGACACCGAGATATCGGCGAAGTTGTAGACCTCGCCCTCGGTGATGCCAGCGGTGATGAACATGTCCTTGCGGTCGCCGCTGATCGCCACCTGGGTGGAATCCAGGCTGAAGTCGACATGGCCGCGATCCAGGTACCAGGAGTTCAGCTTCTCGATGTCGCCGGAGAGCTTTTCGCGTGAATACTGGTCGTCGCGCTTGTACCAGCTCATCCAGCTGCTGGTGTGCGACTCCCAGCCCTTGGTGATGTCCTCTTCCTCGTAGGTCTCGTTGCCGATGAGGTTGATGTGGCGGATCTTGGCCGCCTTGCCTTCCTTGACGTTGATGGTCAGGTTGATGCGGTTGCGGTCCAGCCGCTCCACCGAGGGGCTGATCTGCACGCCGTACTTGCCGCGGTTGTTGTACTGGCGGGTCAGCTCTTGGGTGACGCGGTCCAGGTTGAGCGGATTGTAGGTTTCGCCCTCGGCCAGGCCGATGTCCTTCAGGCCCTTGGTCAGGTCCTCGGTCTTCAGGTCCTTGTTGCCGGACAGGGTCAGCTTGTTGATCGCCGGGCGCTCGACCACGGTGATCACCAGGATGCCGCCCTGGCGGTCCAGCCGCACATCCTCGAAGAAGCCGGTCTTGTACAGCGCGCGCAGCGCCTCCGCGGCCTTGCCCTGGTCGAGGGTGTCGCCGCGTTCCACCGGCAGGTAGGTGAACACGGTGCCGGCGCCGATGCGCTGCAGGCCGTCGATGCGGATGTCGCTGACCGTGAAGGGCGCGAGCGCCGTCTGCGCCAGCGCCGGCAACGAAAGCGCCGAGGCGAGGGCAAGGGTAAGCAGGCGGCGGTGCATGGGTCGGGTCATTCGGAACATCCTGTTGAGCTGCCTGGTCCGGCGCCGCAGTATCGCTGCGCCCTGTTGCGGGGAGTGCGGCGGCGCGGGCGGCGCCAACCGGGGTGGGGTCACGACATCAGGTGCAGGATGTCGTTGTAGAAGGCCAATCCCATCAGCCCTGCGATCATCGCAAGGCCGATGTAATTGCCGACAGCCATGACCCGCTCGCCCACGGGGCGGCGGATGACAAGCTCGATAAGGTAATACAGCAGGTGACCCCCGTCCAAGACGGGGATGGGCAGCAGGTTGATCAGGGCCAGACTGACCGACAACAGGGCCAGGAAGTTCAGGAACCAGGCCGGACCGCGGGCGGCGAAGTCGTTGGCGGCGCGGGCGATGGTCAGCGGGCCGGACACGGTGTTCTGCACCGACACCCGGCCGCTGAGGGCGCGGCCGATCATGTCGACCAGCTGGCGGGCCTGGAAGCCGGTCTCGCGCGCGGCGGCGGGGATTGCCGCCAGCGGCCCGTAGCGCAGGGTGGCGTCGTGCGGCGCCGGGCCGAGGGCGGCGTTGCCGACGCCGAGGATCCAGCGCGGTTGGCCGTCGTCGCCGGCCATGCGTTGTGGGGTCATCTCCAGCGCCAGCCGCTCGCCGTCGCGCTCCACTTCGACCATGCCGGGCACGCCGCGCGCGCCCAGCCGCGCGACCAGCGGGGCGATGTCCTCGAAACTGGCCACCGGATGGGCGTCGATGGCGGTGATGCGGTCGCCTTCGGCCAGCACGCCCCAGGCCGGCGTGCCCTCGCGCACGCTGCCGACCAGCGCCGGCAGCAGCAGATGGCGCGGCACCAGCCCGATCTCGCCGATCGCGCGCAGTTCGTCGGCCTGCGCCGGCAGCTTCTGCAGCGCCAGCGAGCGGGTGGCGGTGCCGCCGTCCTCGCGCTGGATCCGCAGCGGCACCGGTTGGCGATCCAGCGCGGCCACCGACAGCGCCATGCCCAGCTCGCTCCAGGTGGGGGTGTCGCGCTCGCCCACCGCCAGGATGCGGTCGCCCGGCTGCAGCCCGGCCTGCGCGGCGAGGCCGCTGGCGCTGCCGACCACCGGCGCGTAATCGGGTCGGCCGATCACCAGCATTGCCCACAGCAGGCCGAATGCCAGCAGCAGGTTGGCCAGCGGCCCGGCGGCCACGATTGCGATCCGCCGCCAGACCGAGGCGCGATTGAATGCGCGCGCCAGCTCGTGCGGGGCCACGTCGCCCTCGCGTTCGTCCAGCATCTTCACGTAGCCGCCCAGCGGGATCGCGGCGACCACGTATTCGGTGCCGTCCTTGCCGATCTTCGACCACAGCGGTTTGCCGAAGCCCACCGAGAAGCGCAGCACCTTCACCCCGCAGCGGCGGGCGACCCAGAAATGGCCGAACTCGTGGAAGGTGACCAGCACTCCCAGCGCGACCAGCAGCCACCACACCGAGCCGAAGAAATCGCTCATGCCGTCACCCCCGCGATGCGCCGGCGTGCGGCCGCGCGCGCGTCCGCATCGGCGGCCAGCAGCGCATCAATCGAATCGGCGGACTGCGGCGGCATGGCGTCGAGGGTGGCGGCAACGGTGTCGGAGATGCCCAGAAAACCGATCCGGCCCTGAAGGAACGCTGAAACCGCTTCTTCATTGGCGGCATTGAGCACCGCCGGCGCGGTGCCGCCGGCGGCCAGCGCGCCGAACGCCAGCGCCAGGCAGGGGAAGGCGTCCAGGTCCGGCGCTTCGAACTCCAGCTTGCCGCCCTGAGCCAGCAGATCCAGCGCGCCGACCCCGGAGGCGATCCGCCGCGGCCAGCCCAGGCCCACCGCCAGGGCGGTGCGCATGTCTGGCAGGCCGAGCTGGGCCAGGGTGCTGCCGTCGGCGAAATCGACCAGCGAATGCACCAGCGATTGCGGATGCACCAGCACGCGGATGGCCTCGCCGGGCACGCCGAACAGGTGGTGCGCCTCGATCACTTCCAGCCCCTTGTTCATCAGGCTGGCGGAATCGACCGAGATCTTCGGCCCCATCGACCACTTCGGATGCGCCACCGCCTGCGCCGGGGTCACCGCGGCCAGCGCGTCGCGGCTCCAGCCGCGGAACGGGCCGCCGGAAGCGGTCAGGGTGATCCGCGCCGGTGTGTTGCCGTCGGCCAGGCACTGGAAGATGGCGTTGTGTTCGCTGTCGATGGGGACGATGGTGGCCCCGTTCGCGCGGGCTTCGCGCATCAGCAGTTCGCCGGCCAGCACCAGCGATTCCTTGTTGGCCAGCAGCAGGCGCTTGCCGGCGCGGGCGGCGGCAAGGGTGGAGGGCAGGCCGGCGGCACCGACGATTGCGGCAACCACGGTGTCGCAGGCATCGCCGCCGACCAGCGCTTCCAGTGCTTCGCCGCCGGCGTGGGCCTGGGTGGCCAGCCCGGCCTCGCGCAGGCCGTCGCGCAGCCTGGCGTAGCCGGTGGGGTCGGCGATCACCGCGTGTTCGGGGCGATGCGCCAGGCACAGTGACAGCAGCGCGTCGGCCTTGCTGCCGGCCGCCAGCACGCTGGCGCGCATGGCGCCGGGATGGCGCGCGATCACGTCCAGCGTGGAGGTGCCGATCGAGCCGGTGGCTCCCAGTACCGCAACCCGCTGCATGCTCAGAACCCCAGCCAGATCTTGCCCAGCGCGAACACAGGCAGCGCCGCCAGCACGCTGTCCACCCGGTCCAGCACGCCGCCGTGGCCGGGGATCAGGTTGCCGGAGTCCTTTGCGCCGACGTGGCGCTTGAGCAGGCTCTCGAACAGATCGCCGGCCACCGAAAACACCACCGTGACCGCCGCCACCAGCGCCACTGCCGGCAGCTGGCTGGCCTTGGCGCCGATCAGCAGCGCGCCGATGATCGCCACCAGCATGGCCAGGCCAACGCCCCCGGCCACGCCTTCCAGCGTCTTGTTCGGGCTGATCCGTGGCGCCAGCTTGCG
>JANJSW010000045.1 GCA_024711415.1 Thermomonas sp.
GCAGGCCGACGGCGGCACCCGCACCGCCGCCATCACCGGTGCCTACGTGGCGCTGGCGGATGCGGTGCAGGGGCTGATCGACCGGCGCGAAATCAAGCTGCCCTCATGCAACCGTTCGCCCATCGTCGGCGCGGTGGCTGCGGTGTCGGCCGGCATCTACCAGGGCGTGCCGGTGCTCGACCTCGACTACACCGAGGACAGCGGCTGCGACACCGACATGAACGTGGTGATGAACGACGGCGGTGGCTTCATCGAGCTGCAGGGCACCGCCGAAGGCCATGCGTTCCGTCGCGACGAGCTGGATGCGCTGCTGGCGCTGGCCGAGCAGGGCTGCGCCGAGCTGGTCGCCGCGCAGCGGGCGGCGCTGGGGCTGGCGTGAGCCGGGCCACCCGATGAAGCTCGTTCTCGCCAGCGGCAACGCCGGCAAGCTGGCCGAGCTGCGCGCGCTGCTCGGCGAGGGCTTCGACCTGCATGCACAGTCCGAATTCGGCGTGGGCGAGGCCGAGGATACCGGCCTGTCCTTCATCGAGAACGCCATCCTCAAGGCCCGCCATGCCGCCCGCGCCACCGGCCTTGCGGCGCTGGGCGACGACTCCGGGCTGTGCGTCGATGCGCTGCATGGCGCGCCCGGCCTGTATTCCGCCCGCTATGCCGGTGGCCACGGCGACAGCGAGGCGAACATCGAAAGGCTGCTGCGTGAACTCGACGGCGTTGCCGACGCGGATCGCAGCGCGCGCTTCGTCTGCGTGCTGGCGCTGGTGCAGCATGCCGACGACCCGATGCCGCTGGTCGCCGAAGGCAGGTGGGAAGGCCGCATCCTGCGTGCGCGCAGCGGCAGCGGCGGCTTCGGCTACGACCCGGTGTTCTTCTCGCCGGCGCACGGCTGCAGCGCGGCCGAGCTGGCGGCCACGGTGAAGAACCGCGACAGCCATCGTGGCGTCGCGCTGGCGCAGCTGCGCATGAAACTGCGGCAGGCGTGATGCTCACGCCGCCGCCCCTGTCGTTGTACGTGCACCTGCCCTGGTGCGTGCGCAAATGCCCGTACTGCGACTTCAATTCGCATGCGGCGAAGGGCGCGCTGCCGCTGGATGCCTACATCGACGCGCTGCTGGCCGATCTCGACTTCGACCTGCCGCTGGCCTGGGGCCGCATCGTCCACAGCGTGTTCTTCGGCGGTGGCACGCCCTCACTGTTCCCGCCGGAGGCGATCGACCGCTTCCTGCAGCAGGCCAGCGCGCGCCTGCGCTTCGCGCCAGACGTGGAGATCACCCTCGAGACCAACCCCGGCACGGTGGAGCACGGCCCGTTCCCCGGCTACCGCGCCGCCGGGGTCAATCGCCTGAGCTTCGGCGTGCAGAGCTTCGACGACGGCTGCCTGCAGCGGCTCGGCCGCATCCACAGCAGCGGCGACGCCGAGCGCGCGGTGAAGTCGGCGCAGGATGCAGGCTTCGACAACCTCAACCTCGACCTGATGTACGCGCTGCCGCAGCAGACGCTGGCGATGGCGCTGGACGACGTCGAGCGCGCGGTCGCGCTGGCGCCGGCGCACATCAGCCACTACCAGCTCACGCTGGAGCCGAACACCGTGTTCGCCGCGCGGGTGCCGGCCGGCATTCCCGACGAGGATTCCGCTTGGGACATGCAGGAGGCCTGCCAGGCGCGGCTGGCGGACGCCGGTTTCGCCCAGTACGAGATCAGCGCTTACGCACGCGACGGCCGCCAGTGCCGGCACAACCTCAACTACTGGCGCTTCGGCGACTACCTCGGGATCGGCGCCGGCGCCCACGGCAAGCTGACCCTCGGCGCCACCCAGCAGGTGCTGCGGCGCTGGAAACTCAAGCATCCCACCGACTACCTGGCCAAGGCCGGCACTGCCGCGGCAATCGGTGGAGACGAGTACCTGACCGCGCAGCGGCTGCCGTTCGACTTCATGCTCAACGCACTGCGCCTGAACGAAGGCGTGCCGATGGCGATGTTCGAAGCGCGCACGGGGCTGCCTGCCGCCGCCATTGCCGACAAGGTGGCGCTGGCGCGCGCGCGCGGCTGGCTGGAGGCGGACCCGGCCTGGCTGCGCCCGACCGAACTCGGGCGCCGCTTCGCCAACGACGTGATCGGGCTGTTCCTGGACTGAGCCGGGCAAAACCTGCACGGCCCGCGGGGTGCGCCTTGGCCCGCGTGATTGAGGCGGTGGCGGTTGCCGCATACCATGGCCGGGTTGCCAAAGCGCCAAGGGGGGCGCCGACGCGCCGTGTCCTCGACCGCAACCACAAGCAATGCGTCACTCTCGCTGGCCAGCGCCCGGCTGCCGCGACGCACGCGCCAGGCACTGGAACACCTGCTGGCGGATCTGCGCCCGGTGTTCGCCCAGCTGCTTCCCCGCGTCCTGCATGAAACCGAGCTTGCGCTGGCGCGCACCACCGCCGGCAGCGACCCGGCGCTGGAGCAGGCGAAACTGGCTTCCATGCGCAGCCTGGGCGGCGGCGCAGCCTTTCTTGTCCGCGGCTTCCTTGCCAACGTCGAGACATCGCTGGCCAGCCTGCAGGACGCGCGCCGCAACCACGACGACCACGCGCACGCCGCGAACGCGCCGTCGGCCCTGGCCCTGAGCCTGCTGGAAGAGGATGCGATCAGCGACGAGTTCGTGCTCGACACCATGGCCAGCCGGATCGAGGCGCGCAACAGCCTGGGCCTGCAGCTGCTGGGCCAGCGCTTCGGCGTGCTGGCCGCAGCGCCGGCGTTCGAAGGCGACACCCTGCCGCTGGCGCCGCGCCCGCTGTGCGCCGCGCTGGCGCAGTCCGCCGACCAGCTCAAGCTCTCGCGCTATGCGCGCATGCAGTTGTTCCAGCAGTTCGAAAAAGCGCTGATGGACGCCTATCCGGAACTGCTTGAAGGATTCAACCAGCGCCTGATCGACGATGGCATCCTGCCGTTCCTGAGCTTCGTGCCGATGCGGGTGCGCGCCGGATCGACAAGCGCAGCCTTCGATGCGGCCACCGCCGAGGCCGGCCATGCCGCGACCGGCGGCGGCCAGGCGGGCGGATGGTCCGCGCTCGAGGACGCCGCTGCGCCCACCGTCGCCGCCGGATTCGCCGCCCTGCAGTCGCTGCTGCAGCAGCGGCGTGGACTGCTGAGCAAGCTGCGCCCCGGCAAGCGCGACGAGCGCACGCTGGATGCGTTGCCGCACGACGAAGTGCTGGCCACCCTGCAGCGCATGCGCGCCAGCACCGAGAAGGCGGACACGCTGGCCGACTTCCGCCGCATCCTGCTGGCGCAGGGGCGCCAGGCGCATGGCCACGGCGTCACCCTGTCCGACGTCGACAAGGACGCCTTCGACCTGCTGGGCCTGTTCATGGGCCAGCTGCAGCGCGAGCTGCGCAGGGCCAGCCCCGGCGAGGCGATGCTGGAGCGCCTGCGGTTGCCGCTGACCCAGCTGGCGATGCGCGACCACGCGTTCTTCACCGACGCCGCCCATCCCGCTCGCCAGCTGATGGATGCCATCTCGCTGGCTGGCGCGCAATGGCTGGCGGAGGACGATGTCGACGCGCAGTGGCTCGGTCTGCTGCAACGTGCCGCCTCGCACGTGCAGCAGGACGCCGGCGGCACGCCGGAAACGTTCGCCGAAGCCAACCAGACCCTGCAATCGGGGCTGCAGGCGCTGGACCGCAAGGCGGAGATGGCCGAACGCCGGCAGGTGGAAGCCGCGCGTGGCCGCGAGAAGCTGGAAGTGGCGCGGCAGCGCGCAGACCAGGAAATCACCCGCCTGCTCGACGGCCGCAGCCTGTCGCGCTTCCACGCCACCCTGCTGGAACAGACCTGGGCCGACGTGCTGTCGCTGGCGCACCTGCGCAGCGGCGAAGAATCGGACGGCTGGCGGCAGATGCTGGACATCACCGCCGGCATCATCGACGCCGGCACCGGTGCCGCCGCGCGCCCCGGCGACAAGGCACTGCAGGCACAGATCCACGCCGCGCTGGAACAGGTCGGCTACCACGCCGACGACGCCGCCGCGATCGCCGCGCAGCTGGCCCGCGGCCAGGGCAGCGACGACGACCAGGCCTCCCGCACCGAACTGCTGCTGCAGCTGCGCGCACGCGGACGGCTGGGCGAGGACAACGCGGTCATCAGCGAGCCTGCCGCCGCGCCGCGCACGCCCGAAGAGCAGGCCGCCTACGAGCAGCTGCGCGCGCTGCGGCTGCCGCTGTGGGTGGAACTCGACGACGATGGCCAGGACGGCCCGCAGCGGCGCCGGCTGGCGTGGATCAGCGAGCACACCGACCAGGCGCTGCTGGTCAACCGGCGCGGGCTGCGCGCCGGCAACGACAACCTCGACAGCCTTGCCCGCAAGCTGGCGGCCGGCCGGTTGCGCCTGCTGGAGCGGCACGCGGCGCCCGCCACCGCGGCCTGGGACGCCACCCTCAGCAGTCTGCAGCGGATCGCCCCGGATGAGCCTACGAATGCCAGGGAGCCCGGCCATGAACCATGACCCGCGCCGTCGCCAGCCACGCCGGGACGTGCCGGGCCGGGTGGAAGTCATCGACACCATTCTCGAGGAACCGGTCGGCTACCTCGGCAACCTCTCGGTGGGCGGCATGCTGATGATGGCCAACCGCAGCCTGCCGGACGACGCGCTGTTCCAGTTCCGCTTCAACCTGCCGGACGGGATCGGCGCGGCGCAGCCGCTGGAAGTCGGCGCGCACGTGCTCTGGCAGGACAAGGCCGGCGCCCCGGGGCAGTCGTGGATCGGCCTGCGCTTCCTCGGGCTGTCGCCGGAAGCCATCGTCCGCTTGCGTGCGTGGGCGGCGCAGGCGGACGACTGAGCCTGCGGGGCGTGCGCGGATGCGCGACAATCGGGGCATCCCCCACCGTCGCGCAGCCGCCATGTCGAACGCCCTTCTTTCGTCCCTGTATCCGCAGCACCTCGCCACCCTGCAGGCACGCGCCACCGAGGCCTTGCGACGCGGCGGCTTCGACCATCTGCTCATCCCCAGCGGCACGCTGCACTACCAGGCCTTCGACGACCGCGACTACCCCTATGCGGTGAACCCGCAGTTCAAGGCCTGGCTGCCGTTGACGCAGGCGCCCGGCAGCTGGCTGTTGATCACCCCGGGGCAGCGGCCGAAACTGATCTTCCTGCAGCCGCACGATTACTGGCACGTGGTGCCGGAGATGCCCAGCGGCTACTGGGTGGAACACTTCGACATCGAGGTGATCCGCAATGCCGACGAGGCCGCGCGGCTGCTGCCGGGCGTGTTCCGCTGCGCGATCCTGGGCGAGCCGCAAAGCGCGCTGGGCAGCTACGCGCCGAACAACCCGGAGCCGGTGCTGCAGTACCTCGAATACCACCGCGCGTTCAAGACGCCGTACGAAATCGAGATGATGCGCCGGGCCAACCGCATCGGCGTGCGCGCGCACCGCGCCGCCGAACGCGCCTTCCGCGCCGGCAGCAGCGAATTCGGCATCCACCTGGCCTACTGCCAGATCGCCGGGCAGGACGCCAACGACCTGCCCTACGGCAACATCATCGCGTTGAACGAACACGGCGCGGTGCTGCACTACACGCATCGCGACCGGCTGCCGCCGAAGCCGTCGCGCAGCTTCCTGATCGATGCCGGCGCCAGCTTCGGCGGCTATGCCAGCGACATCACCCGCACCTATTCCGCGGCCGACGACGAGTTCGCGGCGATGATCCGCGCCGTCGACGCCGCGCAGTTGGCGCTGTGCGACCAGGTCCGCGCCGGCACCAATTACGCGCGCATCCACCTCGACGCCCACCTGCGCCTGGCCGGCGTGCTGCGCGAGTTCGGCGTGCTCCGGACCACGCCGGAAGACGCGCTTGCCAGCGGCGTCAGCAGCGCGTTCTTCCCGCACGGCATCGGCCATGGCATCGGCCTGCAGGTACACGACGTGGCAGGATTCGCGGCGTCCGACGCCGGCGGCACCATCGCCAAGCCGGATGGCCACCCCTACCTGCGCCTGACCCGCACGCTGGAACCCGGCATGGTGGTGACCATCGAGCCGGGCATCTACTTCATCGACATGCTGCTGGACGAACTGAAGCAGAAGGGCCTGGGCGATGCGGTGGACTGGCAGCGGGTGGAAATGTTCAAACCCTTTGGCGGCATCCGCATCGAGGA
>JANJSW010000169.1 GCA_024711415.1 Thermomonas sp.
CAAACTGCCGCCCCGGGCGCGCCAAGGCGGTTGGACTTGCACGCGGCGTGCCGGCCCGCTATCATTCCGAGTCTTATTCTCTGAAACACAGCAAGCAGGCCCGCCATGGCGACCAAGCGCACCTACCAGCCCAGCAACCTCAAGCGCAAGCGTGATCACGGCTTCCGTGCCCGCATGGCGACCGCCGATGGCCGCAAGGTCCTGGCCCGTCGTCGTGCCAAGGGCCGTCGTCGCCTGACCGTCTGACCCTCGGGTCGGACCGCGTCGCCGGCGCCTGCGCCGGGACAGCAATGATGTTGCCAGCGATGCCCCAGACGCCGGTGTCCGGAGAGGATGCCGGCGTCGTCGCGTTGACGCCTTCCCTCCGCGCCGGCTTTCCGCCCGCGGCGCGGGTGCGCGCGAAGGCCGAGTTCGCCCGCGTGTTCGAGGGCGGCCGGCGCACCGCGGATCCCCGCTTTGCCCTGCACTGGTTGGCCGATGACGCGCCGCCGCGGCTGGGCCTGGCCGTCTCGCGCAAGGTCGATCCGAACGCCGTCGGCCGCAACCGCATCAAGCGCGCCCTGCGCGAGCAGTTCCGCCAGCTGCGGAATCGCCTGCCGGGCGGTGCCTACGTGGTGGTGGCGCGCGCGGTCGCCGCGCGGACCGACAACCACGCACTGCGTTTGGCCTTCGAGCAGCTGCTGCAGCGCGCCGGCGCGTTGCCCCTGCCGGCCGTGGCCGGCACAATGCCGCCCGCCGATTCCCCGGCTTCTCCCGATGTGGCCGCGCCGCAAGCGCGCCCCGAGACCCCTGCCCAATGAACCAGATCCGTACGTTCCTGCTGATTGCCTGGCTGATGGTGGCGTTCCTGCTGTGGCAGGAGTGGGGCAAGGAGAAGGTCGCCGCGGCGCAGCCTGCACCGGCGGTTCCGGCAGCCGTGCAAGGCGAGGTGCCGGCCGCCGCCGCGCACACGGCGGCAGCGCCCGCCCCGGGCGCCACCCCCCAGGCCAGTGCGGTCGCCGCGGCGCCGACCCTGCGTCTGCGCAACGATGTGTTGGCATTGGAGCTGAACGGTCGTGACGTGACCCGCGCGGAACTCGTCCGCTACCCGCAGACCCGCGCCGCCGGCAGCCCGCCGGTGGTGCTGTTCGATACCGCTCCGGCCCGCTTCTTCGCCGCGGAAGCCTTCTGGCGCGGCATCGACGGGGTGGAGCTGGCGCTGCAGCCGCAGGGCGAGGCGCGCGAGATCGTGCTGGCCGATGGTGCCGCCGAGGTGCAGGCACGTTTCGTCGCCACCGCCGGCAACGGCATGCAGCTGCAGCGGACCTACACGCTGGCGCGCGGCAGCTACGCGCTGCGGGTGCGCGATGAGCTGGTCAACGCCGGCGCCACCGCCTGGACCGGCGACATCGAGCGCCGGCTCGAGCGCGTGCCGCCGGCGGTCAAGACCGGTTTCACCAACCCGGAATCGTTCAGTCTCAACGGTGCTGCCTGGTACAGCCCGGAAGAGAAGTACGAGAAGCGCAAGTATCCGGACTTCGTCGAGGACGGCCCGCTCAACCAGCAGGTCACCGGCGGCTGGGTGGCGCTGTCGCAGCACTATTTCCTCGGCGCCTGGGTGCCGCAGAAGGACCAGGCGGCGCTGTACTCGCTGGCCCAGAAGGGCCATCTCTACAGCATCGCCGCGCGCGGCCCGCGGGTCACCCTGGCCCCGGGCCAGCGCTTCCAGAGCGAAGCCACCCTGTGGGTCGGCCCCAAGCTGGCCGACAAGCTGGATGCCACCGCACCCGGCCTGGGCCTGGCGATGGACTACGGCATCTTCACCGTGCTGTCCAAGCCGATCCACTGGGTCATGACCCAGCTGCACAAGATCACCCACAACTGGGGCTGGGCGATCGTGCTGCTGGTGGTGCTGATCAAGCTGATCCTGTATCCGCTGTCGGCCGCGCAGTACAAGTCGATGGCGAAGATGCGCAAGTTCCAGCCGCGCATCGCCCAGCTCAAGGAGCGCTACGGCGACGACAAGCAGAAGTTCCAGATGGCGATGCTGGATCTGTACAAGAAGGAGAAGATCAACCCGGCCGGTGGCTGCCTGCCGATCTTCATCCAGATGCCGGTGTTCCTGGCGCTTTACTACGTGCTGCTGGAGGCGGTCGAGCTGCGCCAGGCCCCCTGGATCATCGGCTGGGTCAGCGACCTGACCGCGCGTGACCCGTTCTTCATCCTGCCGGTTCTCAATGCCGTGGTGATGTTCCTCACCCAGAGGATGTCGCCGATGGTCGGCATGGATCCGATGCAGCAGAAGATGATGCAGATGATGCCGCTGGTGATGGCGGTGATGTTCGCCTTCTTCCCGGCCGGCTTGGTCCTGTATTGGGTGACCAACGGCGCGCTGGGCATGGCCCAGCAGTGGTGGAACATGAAGCGCTTTGCCGAGGAGCCGGCGCAGGCCTGAGGGCCTTCGTGCGGGCGCTGGCCGAATACCGGCGCTGCGCGGTGGGCCGACGGCCAAGACACGCCGTAAATACATCCATGTAGGCTTCTCG
>JANJSW010000033.1 GCA_024711415.1 Thermomonas sp.
CTGGGCCGGCACCCGCTGGCACGCCTGCGCGCGCAGCTGCGGGCGCGGCGCTGCCGCAGCTCGCGGGAGCTGCCGAGGATTCCGTCAGGCCGGCACATCGCCGCGGCCGGGCTGGTGGTGGGGCGCCAGCGTCCGCAGACCGCCAGCGGCGTCACCTTCGTGACCCTGGAGGACGAGCACGGGATGATCAACGTGGTGGTCTGGAAGCAGCTGGCCGACCAGCAGCGGCAGCCGTTCCTGGAGTCGAAGTTGATGATGGTGGAGGGGCGGCTGGAAGCCGAACACGGCGTGCGCCACCTGATCGCCAGGCGCCTGCATGACCTGACTCCGCTGCTCGGCAGCCTGGACGTGCGCAGCCGCGACTTCCACTGAGCGCGCGGCAGGCCGCCGACCCGTGATCGTGCCGGCATCGAGGCCACTGCGCGGCTTGCGACAGGCAACAAAAAAGCCCGCTTGCGCGGGCTTCTTCAGAACCACTGTGGTGCCCAGGAGAGGACTCGAACCTCCACGGTTTTACCCGCTAGTACCTGAAACTAGTGCGTCTACCAATTCCGCCACCTGGGCCGGTGGTGAGCCGCGCATTCTCCAGAGATGCGCCGGGGCTGTCAACAGTTATTTGTGGCTGCGCGTACGGTTCACGCCGGGCCTGTACCATCGCGGGATGAGCAAACCTCCCAGCAAGCGCGGCCAGGGCCGCGGCAAGGGGGCCGGCACCGTCAAGGGCGCCGGCAAGACCAGTGGATCATCGGCCAAGGGTGCCGGCAAGCGGCCGGGTTGGATGCCCGAACCGCCAGCGGGTGGCCCGGGCCGACGTGCGCCGCGGCCGGCGTCGGCGCCCGTCGCCGATCCGCATGCGCATCGCGAAGCGCAGCGCTACGAAAAACCCATCGCCAGCCGCGAAATGATCCTGCAGGTGCTGGCTGCGCAGGACGGGCCGATGGACGACCAGGCGCTCGCGCAGAAGCTCGCGCTGACCGAACCGGACCGTTTCGAGGCCCTGCAGAAGCGCCTCGGCGCCATGCTGCGCGCTGGCCAGCTGCTGCAGAACCGGCGCGGCGGCTACGTGCCGGCGGCGCAAGCCGAACTGATCGCCGGCAGCGTGATCGCCAACCCCGACGGCTTCGGCTTCCTGCGCCCGGAGAAGGGCGGCGACGACCTGTTCCTGCCGCCGTACGAGATGCGCAAGGTCAGCCACGGCGACCGCGTGCTGGTCAGCCTCACCGGCATGGACAGGCGCGGGCGCGGCGAAGCGACCATCGTCGAGGTGCTGGAACGCCGCCTGACCCGGCTGCTCGGGCGTTATACCGAGGAGCTGGGCATCGCCTACGTGGTGCCGGACGACAAGCGCATCCAGCGCAACGTGATGGTGCCGCAGGACGCGCGCAACGATGCCAAGGCGGGCCAGCTGGTGGTGGTGGAAATCACCACCCCGCAGGACGCGCACCGCCCGCCGATCGGCCGCGTGCTGGCGGTGCTGGGCGACAAGCTGACCGCCTCGCAGGCGGTGGAGGCGGCCATCCACGGCCACGACATCCCGCACGAATTCCCGCCCGAGGTGCTGGCGCAGGCCACCGCGGTGCCGCTGGAGGTCCAGCATGCCGAGATCGCCGGCCGGGTCGACCTTCGACGCGTGCCGCTGGTGACGATCGATGGCGAGGACGCCAAGGATTTCGACGATGCGGTGTGGTGCGAACCCAACGCAGACGGCTTCCGCCTGATCGTCGCGATCGCCGATGTCTCGCACTACGTGCGGCCGGGCACGCCGCTGGATGACGAGGCGCAGCTGCGCGCGACCTCGGTGTATTTCCCCGGCTTCGTGGTGCCGATGCTGCCGGAGACGCTCAGCAACGGCATCTGCTCGCTCAACCCGGCGGTGGACCGGCTGTGCTTCTGCTGCGACATGCAGGTGGGCCGCGACGGTATCGTCACCTCGAGCCGGTTCTACGAGGCGGTGATGCACTCGCACGCGCGTCTGACCTACACCGACGTGTGGAACGCGGTGGGCGAAGGCATCCCGGAGGACGACCACGACGCCGCGCTGGCGAAGATCGGCCCGCTGCTGCCGCAGGTGCAGCGCCTGCACCAGCTCTACAAGGTGCTGGACAGGGCGCGCGCCAAGCGCGGCGCGATCGAGTTCGAGAGCAGCGAAGTGCGCTTCATGCTGGACGCCAAGGGCGTGGTGACCCAGGCCGGCATGCTCCAGCGCAACGACGCCCACAAGCTGATCGAAGAGTGCATGATCGCGGCCAACGTGCAGGCCGCGCTGTACCTGATGCAGGCGCGCGTCCCCGCACCCTACCGCGACCACGACAGGCCGCCGGAATCCAAGTACGCCGACCTGGAGGAATTCCTCAAGGAATTCCAGCTGCGCGTCCCGCCGTGGGCCAAGGTGCGGCCGAAGGATCTGCGCGCGCTGCTCGAGAAGATCCGCGAACGCCCCGACGCCGCGCTGCTGGAATCGGTGATCCTGCGTAGCCAGTCGCTGGCGGTGTACGCGCCGGACAACATCGGCCACTTCGGCCTGGCGCTGGAGGCTTACGCGCACTTCACCTCGCCGATCCGGCGCTACCCGGACCTGCTGGTGCATCGCGCGATCAAGCACGCGCTGGCCGGCGGCCGGCCGGAGGCCTACGAGTACTCGCCGCACGAAATGGCCAGCCTGTCGCTGCAGTGCTCGGAGCGCTCGCGCCGCGCCGACGAGGCCCAGCGCGAGGTCGACGAGCGCTACCGTGCGGCGTGGATGGAAAGCCACGTCGGCAAGGAGTTCGACGGCACCATCAGCGGCGTGACCAGCTTCGGCCTGTTCGTGGAACTGGACGATTCCAAGGTCAACGGCCTGGTCCACGTCACCCAGCTGCCGCGCGACTTCTACCACTTCGACGCGGTGCGCAAGACGCTCACCGGCGAGCGCCGCGGCCGCGAGTTCCGGCTCGGCGACCGCGTCCGCATCGTGGTGCTGAAGGCCAGCGTGGAAGAGCGCAAGATCGACTTCCGCCTGGCCGAGGAGGACGCCGGCCTGCCGGCGCTGCCGGAACGCGGCAAGCCGGCCAAGCGGCAGAAGAAGCGGTACTGAGCGGGCTGGAAGCGCGCGGCGCTGCGGCGGACTGCTGCTCCGCGTCCGCGCGTGTTCCGTTCGGGGCGCGGCTGCCGGCCGTCGATGGCCGGCATTCCGCAATTTCCCGCCCCGCGCCGGGTGCGCCGGATTTGCGCGTGCATCACAATAGCCGCATGAGCAAATCCTCCCAATGGATCGTCGGCCTGAACGCGGTGGCTTCCGCGCTGGAACACGACGCCGAACACGTGCGCGAAGTGCTGCTGGAAGCCGGCGGCAAGAATCCGCGCATCGTCGAAATCGAGCAGCAGGCGCGGCGCAAGGACATCGACGTGCGCCGGGTCGCCCAGCAGGCGCTGGACGGCGTGGCCGGCGGCGTGCGCCACCAAGGGGCGGCGGCGCGCTATGCGGCGGCGAAGACCTGGGACGAGCACGAGTTGCCCGCGTTGATCGAAGCCGCCGAAGGCAAGGCACTGCTGCTGGTGCTGGACGGCGTGCAGGACCCGCACAACCTCGGCGCCTGCCTGCGCAGCGCGGCGGCCGCCGGTGCGACCGCGGTGGTGATTCCGAAGGACAAGGCGGTGCAGGTCAACGCCACCGTGCGCAAGACGTCGGCCGGCGCGGCGGACACGCTGCCGATCTTCAGCGTGACCAACCTTTCGCGCACCCTGCGCGACCTGCAGAAGGCCGGCGTGTGGATCTACGGGCTGGCCGGCGAGGCGGACGCATCGCTGTACGCCATCGACCTGAAGGGCAACGTGGCGCTGGTGATGGGCAGCGAGGGCGAAGGCCTGCGCCGGCTCACCCGCGAAAACTGCGACCAGCTGGTGAAGATCCCCATGCCGGGCGGTTTCGAGAGCCTGAACGTGTCGGTCGCCAGCGGCGTGGCGCTGTTCGAAGCCGTGCGGCAAAGGAGCGCGTGATGGCCTTGAACCTGATGTGGTACGACTGGGTGGGCATCGCCGGGACGCTGGCGGTGCTGGTGGCGTTCTTCCTGCTGCAGGCCGGCAAGCTGTCCGGCACCGGCATCGTCTACCAGCTGCTGAACCTGTTCGGCTCTGGCGGTGTGCTGGTGTCGCTGCTGGGCAAGTTCAACGTATCGGTGTTCGTGCTGGAAGCCGTGTGGATGGCGATCAGCGCCTACGGGATCGTGCGGACGCTCAGGGCGAAGCGTCCCGAGCTCCAGTGAGCCGCGGGGCGACACGCCCGTAGCGAGCGCAGGGACAATCGGTGCCGTGGATGGCGCCGATTCGCCTAGATGGGTGAGGCAAGCGTTTGCGAAGCATCGCTTCGCGTGCAGCCGAACGCCTGCGATGTGTCATCGCAGGCCGGCCCCACGGCGTGGGAATTTACGGCGTGTTCCGGGCCGCTGCGGGTACGGCGTTCTGCGACGGGGCAGGACGAAGCCAGCTGTTGGCGATCGCACAGAACAACTTCGCGGTCTGCTCGGTGTCGTATACCGCCGAAGGCGCCTGGCTGGGATCCCAGCCCAGCCCGGCAGCCATCGCCGCGCGCGCCAGTACGGTCTGTCCGTAGGCCAGCCCGGCCATCGTCACCGTGTCGAACACGCTGAACGGATGGAACGGGTTGCGCTTGTGCTGCACGCGGGTGACCGCGGCATTGAGGAAATTGAGGTC
>JANJSW010000175.1 GCA_024711415.1 Thermomonas sp.
GATGAAGACGCGATCCAGCCGGATGTCGGTGATCGGCTGGTTGGCGCGCAGGCCCATGTACTTCAGGGCGCGCGCAATGGAATCCTTCTTAACCGGGTCGGTCTCGCGCGCGGGATCGGGGACGTTACCATCCACCGCCAGCACCATTTCCGGCGAGGTGCCCCAGCTCACCTGCGGGCGGATGTCTTCCGCACGCAGTTCGATGTCGACGTCGAAATGCGCGTCGGCATCCGAGACCAGCGTGCGCCACAGCGCCACCGCCGCGTCCCACTGCTCGCCGGCCGGCGCGAACGGACGGCCGCGCACGTAGTCGATGGTGGTGTCGTCCACCGCCACCATGCCGACCCGCGCGCCCGCCTCGATCGCCATGTTGCAGACGGTCATGCGGCCTTCCATCGACAGCGCGCGGATCGCGCTGCCGGCGAATTCCAGCGCATGGCCGGTGCCGCCGGCGGTGCCGATGCGGCCGATGATCGCCAGCACGATGTCCTTGGCGGTCACGCCCGGCGGCAGTTCGCCTTCGACGCGCACGCGCATGTTCTTCATTTTCTGCGCGACCAGGCATTGCGTGGCCAGCACGTGTTCGACCTCCGAGGTGCCGATGCCATGCGCCAAGGCTCCAAAAGCACCATGCGTGGAGGTATGCGAATCGCCGCAGACCACGGTCATGCCCGGCAGCGTGGCGCCCTGCTCCGGGCCGACCACGTGGACGATGCCCTGGCGCGGGTCGTCCATCGGGAACTCGGTGATGCCGAAGTCGGCGCAGTTCTCGTCCAGCGTGCGCACCTGGATGCGCGAGGTCTGGTCGGCGATGGCGGCCAGCCCGCCGGCGCGCTCGGTCCGCGTGGTCGGCACGTTGTGGTCGGGCGTGGCGAGGTTGGCGTCCACCCGCCACGGCCTGCGCCCGGCCAGCCGCAGGCCTTCGAACGCCTGCGGCGAGGTCACTTCGTGGAGGATGTGGCGGTCGATGTAGAGCAGCGAGGAACCGTCGTCGCGACGGCTGACCTCATGCATCCCCCACAGCTTGTCGTACAGCGTCTTGCCGGCCATCGGCCCATCCCGCTTCATTGCCTGCGGCCAGAGTGCCGGCTTTCCTTCGATGACTCAAATGGATATTTTTCATCCAATCGATTCCTGACAGGAATGCAATGGACCTCGCCAGCCTTGCCGCCTTCGTTGCCGTGGCCGAGCACGGCGGCTTTTCCAGCGCCGCCGAACAGCTGCACCTCACCCAGCCGGCGGTGAGCAAGCGCATCGCCCAGCTGGAGGCGTCGCTGCAGGCGCAGCTGTTCGACCGGTTGGGCCGGCAGGTGGTGCTGACCGAGGCCGGGCGCACGCTGCTGCCGCGCGCGCGCCGGCTGCTGGACGACGCAAGCGACGCACGGCGGGCGCTGCGCGAGGTGGGCGAAGGCGTCGGCGGCGTGCTGCGGTTCGCCACCAGCCACCACATCGGCCTGCACCGGCTGCCGCCGCTGCTGCGCCGGTTCGCGGCGAAGTACCCGCAGGTGGAGCTGGACATCCGCTTCCTGGATTCCGAGCAGGCCTGGAACGAGGTGCTGCAGGGACGGATCGAGCTGGCGCTGACCACGCTCGGGCCGGCCACGCCACCGCTGCTGGCGACCGCGCTGTGGGACGACCCGCTGTGCTTCGTCGCCGCGCCCGGCCACCCGCTGGCGCGCAAGGCCCGGCCCACGCTGGCCGACCTGTCCGCGCATCCGGCGGTGCTGCCGGAGCCGCATACCTTCACCCACCGCATCGTCGCCGACGCCTTCGCCCGCCGCGGCCTGCCGCTGCGGCTGCGGATGACCAGCAACTACATGGAAACGCTGAAGATGCTCGCGTCGGTGGGGCTGGCCTGGGGCGTGCTGCCGCGGACGATGCTGGACCGCAGCCTGCATGCGCTGCCGGTCGGCGGACTGAAGCTGTCGCGCCGGCTGGGCTGCGTGACGCATGCCGGACGCACGCCCTCGCGCGCGGCACAGGCGCTCATCGCCGTGCTGGATGCAGATCGCGAACGGGCGGCGAAGTCCTAGCCGGCAACGATGCGGTTGCGCCCCTGCTGCTTGGCCTGCAGCAGGCGGTCATCGGCCAGCGCCAGCAGCGCATGCGGGGTTTGCCCTTTCGCCAGTTCGGCCACGCCGGCGCTGAAGGTGCAGTGCAGCACCTCGCCCTCCTCGGTCGCCACCGGCATCGCGCCGATGCGCGCCAGCAGCTCGCCCATCCTGAGGGCGGCATCGGCCAGCGGCAGCTCCTCCATGCACACCAGGAATTCCTCGCCGCCGAAGCGCGCCGCGAACAGCCCCCACTCCGCCACGAATTCCGCCAGCGCGGCGCCGACCGCCTGCAGCACCGCGTCGCCCGCCGCGTGGCCGTGACGGTCGTTGATCTGCTTGAAGTGGTCGATGTCGAGCAGCGCGACGCCCAGCGGCCTGGCGTCGGCCTGCGCGCGTGCCACCGCCACTGCCAGATAGGCATCGCCGGCGCGACGGTTGGGCAGGCCGGTCAGGCCGTCGTGGCTGGCCAGATGCTGCAGCCGGTAACCGGCCACTTCCAGCTGGCGGTTCTTCTCGCTGAGCTCTTCGGTACGCTCGGCGATCACCCGGTTCAGCTGGTGCTGGCGGCGGCGCAGGCTGGCGGTGCGCCACCAGCCCAGCAGCGCGATGGCGGCCACCAATCCCAGCGCCAGCAGCACGCGCACCCACGACCGCTGCCACAGCGCCGGCACCACCTCGATGTCCATGCGCGCACTGCCGATGCGCTCGCTGCGCGTCCAGTCCACCGGCATCGCCATCGCCTGCACTTCCAGCTGGTAGCCGCCCGGCGGCAGCCGCGTATAGACGGCTTCGCTGTCGGCAGTCGCACTCACCCAGTCCTGGTCATAGCCATGCAGGCGGTAGCGGTAGCGCAGCTTGTCGAGCGCGCGGAAACTCATCCCGGCGTAACCGATCGCCAGCCGGTTGGTCCCCGGCTGCAGGGTGAGCAGCGGCCGCAGCGGCTGCGCCTGACCGTCCACGGTGATCCGCTCGAACGCCACCGGCGGTGCGCCGATGCGGCCGGTCACGACCGCGCCCGGCTCGATCACCGCCAGGCCGGCCGACGTCGGAAACAGCAGCCGCCCCTCCCGCGTCAGCCAGCCGGCGGGCTGGCTGGCACCGTTGACCTGGCTGCCGGGCATGCCGTCGCTGCGGTCAAACACGTGCACGGCCAGCTGCGTGCGGCTGCCGGCGTCGATTTCATCGAGCTCGCGCCGCGCCACCCGGAACACGCCCATGTTGCTGGACAGCCACAGGCTGCCGGTGCCGTCGTCGATGATCCGGAACAGCTTGTCGCGCGGCAGCCCGCGCGCATGGTCGTAGACCGTGAAGCGGCCATCGCGCATGCGCAGCAGGCCGCGGTCGCTGGCGATCCACAGGTCGCCGCCGCGATCGCGCAGGAAGTCGAAGAAGTATTGCGCCGGCACGTCGTGCTCCGGCTCCCAGCGGTGCAACCGGCCGGCCGCGTCGAGCATGGCCATGCCGTTGTTGGTGCCGATCCAGAGCTGGCCGTCGCGGTCGCGGTACAGCGCCTGCACGACGAGGTCGGGCTGGCCGGCGGCGCCCGTCAGGTAGCTGCGCGCCTCGCCGTTGCGCCAATGCACCAGGCCGTGGTTGCCGCCGATCCAGAGACTGCCGTCGGCCTCCGGCAACAGCGCGCGCACCACCGGCTGGGTGCCGCCGCCCAGCCGCACGCGCTGCAGCACCCGTCCCTGCGCATCCAGCTGCAGCACGCCGAGGTCGTAGGTGCCTACCCACAACCTGCCGTCGCGTCGGGCCAGCGACAGCACCGAGGTATCGTGCGCATCGCTGCCCGGGCCCAGCCGGATGGTCTGCATGCGACCCTGCGACCAGCGCGACAGGCCATCGACATGGCCGATCCAGTAGGCGCCCGCGTCGTCCTCGAGCACGGTGCGGACGTAATCGCTGCCCAGTCCGTCACGCCGGGTCAGCCCGCTGGCTTGGCCATCGGCAACCCGATACAGGCCATCGCTGCTGCCGACCCAGACCAAGCCTTCGCGGTCCAGCAGCAGCGCCTTGTTGACCGTGCCCGGAATACCCATCGGCCATTGGCTGCCGTCGACATCGCGGCGCAGCAGCTGGCCGTTGGACAGGTTCATCCACAGCACGCCGCGTTCGTCCAGCACCAGCGCGCTGACCCGCTTGCCCACCTCGATGCGTTCGATGCGGCCGTCGCCATGCCGCCAGCGCACGCCGGCAT
Organism: Thermomonas sp.; assembly: GCA_024711415.1. Taxonomy (GTDB): domain Bacteria; phylum Pseudomonadota; class Gammaproteobacteria; order Xanthomonadales; family Xanthomonadaceae; genus Thermomonas. Next base: position 4,255 of record JANJSW010000175.1, read on the forward strand.
CGTTCGCCGCCAGCCAGCCGCCACGACCATCGCCAAGCAGGGCGGTGACCGCGCCGGGCGCCACCCAGTCGCTGCCCCAACGCTGCGCGCGCCCCTGCGCGATGCGGTGCAGCCCGGCTTCGCCCGCCACCAGCAGCGCGCCGTCCCGGTCTTCCACCAGCGCAAGCACTTCGCCGTCCGGCAGGCCCGCCAGTCGGCCGGCGTCCTGCAGGCCGTGCGCGTCCAGCCGCAGCAGGCGCCGGCCGGAAGCGAACCACAGCGCGCCGTCGCGGGTACGCCGCAGCACCGACGCTGCCAGCGTGCGGGTGGCGTCGCCGCCCACGCGCTGCCAGTCGCCCCGGTAATAGCGGACGATGCCGTTGCGGGCGGTGCCGAACAGCACCCCGCCGTCGGCCTCGGGCAGGATGCTGTAGACCCCGGCCAGCTCCATGTCGCGGGCGTTCTGGCGGTCGAACAGGCTGAAGCCGCGGCCGTTGAAGCGCACCACGCCTTCCCAGGTGCCGGCCCACAGGAAGCCGTCGCGGTCCTGCGCCACCACGTGCACCAGCGGGTGCGGCAGGCCGTCGTCCATGGTCCAGCCGCTGAGCGTGTAATGGCGCGCGGCCGGCGCCGCCCAGGCCGCAGGCACCGCCAGCAGCCACAGCAGTGCCAGCAGCAGCCAGTGCCTGTGCGTACGCATGCGCGGCCCGTGGCCGCCGCCGATTCCGGTGGTTCCGCTCTGCAAACCCGCCCCCTGCCGCTGCACGGGCAGGCCTGCGCCTGCCCGTTGCCAATCTAGCATCGCGGTTGTGACAGCGGCCGGCGTCAGCCGCCGGCTTCGCTCCTGCGCACCTTGAACCAGGCCGCGTACAGTGCCGGCAGGAAGAACAGGGTGAGCAGGGTCGCCACCGTCAGCCCGCCCATGATCGCCACCGCCATCGAACCGTAGAAGGCGCTGCGCGACAGCGGGATCATCGCCAGGATCGCCGCCAGCGCGGTCAGCACGATCGGGCGGAAGCGGCGCACGGTGGCATCGATGATCGCGTGCCAGCGGTCGTGGCCGGCATCGATGTCCTGCTGGATCTGGTCCACCAGGATGACCGAGTTGCGCATGATCATGCCGGCCAGCGCGATCGTGCCCAGCATCGCCACGAACCCGAACGGCACCCGGAACAGCAGCAGCGCCAGCACCACCCCGATCAGCCCCAGCGGCGCGGTCAGCAGCACCAGCGCGGTGCGCGGGAAGCTGCGCAGCTGCAGCATCAGCAGCGCGGTGACCACCAGCAGGAACAGCGGCAGGCCGGCCTTGATCGAGTTCTGTCCGCGCGCGGAATCCTCCACCGTGCCGCCGGTCTCCAGCAGGTAGCCTTCAGGCAGCGCGGCGCGGATCCCATCCAGGGTTGGCAGGATCCGCGCCACCACCGTCGGCGGGGTCAGCGCGTCGGTACGGATGTCGGCGCGCACGGTCACCGTGGGCAGACGGTTGCGATGCCAGATGATGCCGTCCTCGAAGCCGTATTCCAGCGTGGCGATCTGCGCCAGCGGCACGCTGCCGCCGGGCGTCGGCACTGCCAGGCTGCCCAGCAGGTCGGGCCGCGTGCGTTCTTCGCCAGTGCCGCGCAACAGGATTTCGATCAGCTCGTTGTCCTCGCGGTAGGTGCTGACCGACAGCCCCGACAGCGAACCAGACAGGAAATGCGCCAGCTGCGCGCTGCTCACGCCCAGCGCGCGGGCGCGGTCCTGGTCGATGCGCAGCCGCACCACCTTGCTGGGTTCGCCCCAGTCGAGGTTGACGTTGGCCACGTCCGGATCGGCGCGCACCTTGTCGGCCACCCGGCGGGCGATCGCCTGCACCTGGCCGATGTCCTCGCCGGAGACGCGGAACTGCACCGGGTAGCCCACCGGTGGGCCGTTCTCCAGCCGGGTGACGCGCAGCTGCAGCTCAGGGAACTGCGGCGCGACCTCCCCGATCAGCCAGCTGCGGGTCGCTTCGCGCGCTTCCAGGTCCTTGGCCAGCACCACGAACTGGCTGAAGTTGGCGGCCGGCAGCTGCTGGTCCAGCGGCAGGTAGAAGCGCGGCGAACCGGTGCCGACGTAGGCGACGTAGTTCTCGATGCCTTCGCGCGATTTCAGCAGCGCCTCCAGCTTGCGCGCCTGCGCATCGGTGGACCGCAGCGAGCTGCCTTCGGCCAGCTCCAGGTCCACCATCAGCTCCGGCCGGACCGAATCCGGGAAGAACTGCTGCGGAACGAAGCGGAACAGCGCGATCGAGACCACGAACGCGGCCACGGTGGCGCCGATCACCAGCCAGCGGTGGCGCAGGCAGAAGTCCAGCCAGCCGCGCAGGCGACGGTAGAAAGCGCTGTCGTAAGGATCGTGCGCGTGTGCGGCGGCGGGCTCGAATGGCGCGCCGCCAAAACGCTGGCGCAGGCGCTGCATCAAGGTCGGACGCAGGTGCGCATCGTGCAGGTCCGGCAGCATCTTGTCGCCCAGCCACGGAATGAACAGCACCGCCGCCACCCACGACACGCACAGCGCGATCGCCACCACCTGGAACAGTGAGCGGGTGTATTCGCCGGTGCTCGACGCCGCGGTGGCGATCGGCAGGAAGCCGGCCGCGGTCACCAGCGTGCCGGTCAGCATCGGGAACGCGGTCGATTCCCACGCGAAGCTCGCCGCCTTCAACCGCGAGTAGCCCTGCTCCATCTTGATCGCCATCATCTCCACCGCAATGATCGCGTCGTCCACCAGCAGGCCCAGCGCCAACACCAGCGCGCCGAGGGAAATCTTGTGCAGGCCGATGTCCAGGTAATGCATGGTGGCGAAGGTCATCGCCAGCACCAGCGGAATCGACAGTGCCACCACCAGCCCGGTGCGCATGCCGAGCGAGAAGAAGCTCACCAGCAGAACGAT
>JANJSW010000298.1 GCA_024711415.1 Thermomonas sp.
GGTCGCCCCCGACTGGTCGGCCGACTGGCTGCACCGCGAAATCGTGGCCATGCTGGAACTGCAGGCGCGCGCCGACACCGGCCAGTCCTACGACAGCATGGACGAGACCGACAAGGCCAAGACCCAGGCCGCGGTCAAGCCGTTGATGCGGACCAACACCTACGACCCGGCCAAGAACGAGATCGTGGTCAGCAACCAGCGCGCGCAGGCCATCAGCGCGGTGGCGGCGCACTACGAGAGCCTGTTCTCCAACGACCCGGCCACCCGCGAACTGCGTGAAGCCTACGCCATGCGCGAAGGCACGATGCCGGATGCGGACAGCCGCCGTGCGATGACCGGCTTCTTCTTCTGGGCCGCATGGGCCGCGGGCACCGACCGCCCCGGCTACGAGGACCGCACCTACACCAACAACTGGCCGTACGAGCCGCTGATCGGCAACAAGCCGACCTCGGACAACTTCATCTGGTCGGTGTTCTCGATCCTGTTCCTGATCGGCGGCATCGGCCTGCTGGCCTGGCACTACGCCGCCTACCACGGCAAGGAAGAGCTGCCCACGCCGCCGGCGAAGGACCCGCTGCAGGGCCTCACCATCACGCCTTCGATGAAGGCGACCGCCAAGTACTTCTGGGTGGTGGTGGCACTGTTCCTGTGCCAGATCCTGCTGGGCGCCACCACCGCGCACTACCAAGTGGAAGGCCAGGAAGCCTACGGCTTCGCCATCTCCGAAATCCTGCCCTACTCGCTGACCCGCAGCTGGCACACCCAGCTGGCGGTGCTGTGGATCGCCACCGCATGGCTGGCCACCGGCCTGTACATCGCCCCGGCGGTATCGGGCCATGAGCCGAAGTACCAGCGCGCTGGCGTGAACTTCCTGTTCGTCTGCCTGCTGATCATCGTGGTGGGCGCCTTCGCCGGCCAGTGGTTCGCGGTGATGCAGAAGATGGACATGAAGTACAACTTCTGGTTCGGCCACCAGGGCTGGGAGTACGTCGACATCGGCCGCTTCTGGCAGGCGTTCCTGTTCATCGGCCTGCTGCTGTGGCTGCTGCTGATGGGTCGTTCGCTGTGGCCGGCACTCAAGCGCAAGGACGAGATGTCCTCGATCGTGGGCCTGCTGTTCCTGTCCACCGTCGCCATCGCCCTGTTCTACGGCGCCGGCCTGATGTGGGGCGAAAAGAGCCACATGTCGGTGGTGGATTACTGGCGCTGGTGGGTGGTGCACCTGTGGGTGGAAGGCTTCTTCGAAGTGTTCGCGGTGGCGGTGCTGAGCTTCCTGTTCGTGAAGCTGGGCCTGCTGCGTGGCAAGTCGGCCACCATCAACGTGCTGTTCGCCACCATCGTGTACATGGCCGGTGGCGTGCTGGGCATGTTCCACCACCTGTACTTCTCCGGCACCACCACTGCAGCGGTCGCGCTGGGCGCCACCTTCTCGGCGCTGGAAGTGGTGCCGCTGGCGCTGATCGGGCTGGAAGCCTACGAGACCTGGAGCCACAGCCGCGCCACCGAGTGGATGGAGCGCTACCGCTGGCCGATCATGTTCTTCCTGGCCACCAGCTTCTGGAACCTCGTCGGTGCCGGCCTGTTCGGTTTCCTCGTCAACACCCCGATCGCGCTGTACTACATGCAGGGCATGAACCTGACCGCGCTGCATGGCCACACCGCGTTGTTCGGCGTGTACGGCATGCTCGGCATCGGCCTGATGCTGTTCTGCCTGCGCGGCCTGCGTCCGCAGGTGCAGTGGCCGGCCGGCCTGCTGCGCGGCGCGTTCTGGAGCCTCAACATCGGCCTCGGCCTGATGGGCTTGCTGACCCTGCTGCCGATGGGCGTGCTGCAGCTCAACGCGGCGCTGGAGAACGGCTACTGGTTCGCCCGCTCCGCCGAGTTCATGAACCGCCCGATCATCGACATGCTGGTGTGGATGCGCATGCCGGGCGACCTGGTGTTCTCCGCGGGTGCGCTGCTGCTGGCGCTGTTCGTGGCACGCAAGTGGTTGAAGCCGAAGATCGCGGCGAACTGATCCTTCGCCACATGCGACAAGACCACGGGGACGGCTGACGCCGTCCCCGTTTTTTTGCGCCCGGGCCCGGCGTGGGCCCTCCGGCCGGGCGGGGAAACCGGCTGCGGCCGGATGACCTGAATCAAGGCAGGCATCACCCGCGCGCGCGACACTCCCGGCATGGACAGGAACCTTCGCAACGAGACCGGCGGCGGCCTTTCGCCCGCGCTGCTGGCGGAAGCCCCGCACCGGCTGCTGTTCTTCGTCGGCGCGGTCAACGTGCTGCTGGCGATGAGCTGGTGGCTGCTGTGGCTGATCGATGCCCGCTGGGGCGTGATCGGCCTGCCCACCGGCACGCCGTTCGGCGGCTGGATGCATGCCTTCGTGATGCAGTACCAGCTGCTGCCGCCGTTCATGTTCGGCTTCCTGCTGACCACCTTCCCGCGCTGGACCGGCACGCCGGACCTGTCGCGCTGGCACTACGTGCCGGTGGGACTGGGGCTGCTGGGAGGCCAGCTGGCGGTGGTCGGCGGCATGCTGTCCGGGCAGGCGGCGATGGTCCACATCGGCGTGGTGATGTCGCTGGTCGGCTGGACCTACGGCCTTTCGCAGCTGCTGCGGGTGCTGATGGCCGAGCGCCGCGCCGGCAAGGGGCCGACCTGGCACGCCTGGTCGTGCTTCGCCGCGCTGTCGTTCGGGCTGGCCGGCCTGCTGCTGATGGCAGCGCACCTGCACGGTGCCGGGCCGTGGGCGGTGACGGTGTCGATCAAGCTGGGCACGTTCGGCCTGCTGCTGCCGGTGTACGCGACGGTGGCGCACCGGATGTTCCCGTTCTTCGCCGGCAACATCATCCCCGGCTACCGCGCGTGGCGACCGCTGTGGGTGCTGGCGTCGCTGTGGGCGCTGCTGCTGGCGCATCTGGCGCTGGAGCTGGCGCATGCGAACGCCTGGATGTGGCCGATCGATGCGCTGCTGGCCATCGGCAGCGCGCTGGTGCTGCTGCGCTGGTGGCCGCGTGGCAAGGCGCCGGGGATCCTGTGGGTGCTGTTCCTCGGCTTCGCCTGGCTGCCGGTGGCATTCGCGTTGTTTGCGGTGCAGAGCGCGCTCTATGCCGCCGGCGGCGAGTTCGTGCTCGGCCGCGGGCCGGCGCACGCGCTGTTCATCGGCTTCTTCGGCAGCCTGCTGGTGGCGATGGTGACGCGGGTGACGCAGGGTCATTCCGGGCGGCCGATGGCAATGCCGGCGGTGGGCTGGTTCGCCTTCGCCGCGCTGCAGCTGGTGGCGGTGACGCGGGTGGCGGCCGAAGCCGCACCGGATTCCTACCTCTGGCAGGTGGTCGCTGCCGCCGGCTGGCTGCTGGCCTTCCTGCCGTGGGTACTGCGCTCGCTTTCGATCTACCTGCATCCGCGCGCCGACGGGCGCCCGGGCTGAGGGCCTGCGCATGTCGCCGATGATGGAGTTCTACCCGCAGGTCAAGTGGACCCACGTGCATGCGGTGATGTGCAGCGGCGCGATCTTCGCGCTGCGCGGCGGTGCCGCCCTGCTGGGCGCGCGCTGGCCGCGCCACTGGCTTCCGAAGTACACCAGCTACACGGTCGATACGATCCTGCTGACCTCGGCCGCGATGCTGTTCTCGATGCTGCCGGGGGCGATGTTCGCCAACGGCTGGCTGTCGCTGAAGCTGGTGCTGCTGGTGGCCTACGTGATGCTGGGCATTCTGGCGATGCGCGAGAAGCGCAGCCGCACCCAGCGCACCGTCTTCTACGTGGCCGCACTGGCCACCTTCCTGTTCATCTACGGCATCGCCCGCGCGCATCATCCCGCCGGCTGGCTGCTGCCGTTGCTGGGCTGACTTCCCCGGAGCCTCCGATGCAATCCGCGACGCCCACTTCCGCCGCGCAGCCACGCGTGCCCGATGCCTGTTTCCTCGGCCCCTATGGCGAAAACGATTCGTTGCTGGAAAAACTCGTCGTCGAGTTCCTGCGCGACCACGTCTACTGGCGGCGCAATTTCCATCCCGAAGACCCGCCGGCGATCTCCACCGCCGCGGCTCAGCACCCCGACTACCAGGCGTTCGAGGCGCGCATGCGCCGCGAGCTGCACCAGCTGTCGGCGGCGCTGAAGAAGTCGGTGCCGTTCCACAGCCCGCGCTACATCGGCCACATGGCCTCGGACCTGCTGCTGCCCGGGCTGGCTGCGCAGATCCTGACCCTGCCCTACAACCCCAACAACGTCTCCGAAGATGCTGCGCCGGTGACGGTGGAGCTGGAGGTGAAGGTAGGCCTGCAGCTGGCCGGGATGCTCGGCTACGTCAACGACCCGGCGCGGCCCGACTGTGCCTTCGGCCACCTGACCTCGGGCGGCACCCTGGCCAATTACCAGGCGCTGCGGCTGGCGCTGGCGCAGAAGGCGTTCCCGGTGGCGCTGCTGGCGGCGGGCGTGCCCGACCTCGAACTGCCCGAAGACGCCTGGAGCGCGTTCAACCTGCATCCGCACCAGGCCACCGCGCTGGTGGACCGCTGGGGCCAGTGGCTGGCGCAGGCCAGCGCCGGCGAGCGCAGGCGCTGGCAGGCGCGCGTGCAGGGCGAACGCATCGAGCAGCTGGGGCTGGCCGGTTTCTTCGCCGCCCATCCCACCCTGAAGCTGCCGAAGGTGCTGGCGCCGATCACCGCCCATTACTCGTGGAGCAAGGGCTGCAAGCTGCTGGGGCTGGGCCGCGCACAGCTGGAACTGCTGCCGGAGCGCGGCATGCGCATCGATGCCGACGCGCTGGAAGCCACCCTCGAGCGCTGCCTGCGCGAGCGCCAGCCGGTGCTGATGGCGGTGGCGGTGATGGGCACCACCGAATACGGCACGATCGACCCGATCGACGCGGTAGTGGACGCACGCCAGCGCTTCGCGGCGCGCGGGCTGGGCTTCGCGGTGCACGTCGATGCCGCGTGGGGCGGCTACCTCGCCACCCTGTTCCGCAACGAGGACGGCAGCCTGCGTACGCGCGAGGAAATCGCCGCCGGATTCACCGCCTTCCCCTCGCCCGAGGTGTATTCGGCCATCGCCGCGTTGGGCGACACCGATTCGGTGACGGTGGATCCGCACAAGCTCGGCTACCTGCCCTACGGCGCCGGCGCCTTCATCTGCCGCGCCCCCCGCGCGGGGGCGCTGCTGTCGGAGGAAGCCGACTACGTGTTCCACGGCGAGGCGCCGAAGGATTACATGGGCCGCTACCGCAGCCTCGGCCAGTTCATTCCCGAAGGCTCCAAGTCCGGGGCGGCGGTGGCCGGCGTGTACGTCACCCACAAGGTGCTGCCGCTGGACCACGCCCATTTCGGCCGGCTGCCAGCGCAGACCATCCGTTCTGCCGAAGCCTTCCACGCACGCGCGCTGCGCTTCGCCGGCGACCTGCACGACGTGATCCGCGCGGTGGTGCCGTTCGCACCGGACAGCAACCTGGTCTGCTTCGCCCTCAATCCCGTCGGCAACCGCCACGTGGCCGCCGCCAACGCGTTCGTCCGCCGCCTGCATGACGAGCTGCGCAGCGACCCCAGCAAGCCGCTGCAGGACAAGCAGTTCTTCGGCTCGGTGACCACCCTGCGGCCGGAAGCGCTGGGCGAGACCGAGACCCGCCGCATCCTCGATGCGCTGGGACTGGACGTGGCCACGCTGGGCGAGGACGGCGGCGACCGGCTGATGATCCTGCGCCACACACTGATGAACCCGTACCTGAT
>JANJSW010000312.1 GCA_024711415.1 Thermomonas sp.
TCGAGCTGTTCCTGCACGTCGCCGAACTGGACAAGGACACCTTCGAAACCCAGGTCGCGCTCGGCCATCTGTTCCGCCGACGAGGTGAAGTCGATCGCGCGATCCGCCTGCACCAGGCCCTGGCGCAACGGCCGGACCTGAGCGACCTGCAGAAGATCCAGGCGCTGTCCGCGCTGGGCGAGGACTACATGCGTGCCGGGCTGCTGGACCGGGCCGAGACCGTGTTCACCGACCTGGCCCAGCTTGACCAGCGCGCTCCACAGGCGCTGCGGCACCTGATCGGCATTTACCAGTCGGAACGCGATTGGGAAAAGGCGATCGGCAACGCGACCCGTTTCGAGGAAGTGTCGGGCGAACCGATGGGCAAGCTGATCGGCCAGTTCGAATGCGAGCTGGCCGATCGCCATCGCGCCAATGGCGAGATCGAGGCGGCGCGCGCGGCGCTGGTGCGGGCCTACGCTGCCGATCCCGCGTCCGTGCGCGCCGGCATCGCCGAAGGCCGCATCGAGGCCGAGGCGGGCAACCCGCAGGGCGCGATCCGTGCGCTGGAGCGGGCGGCGCGGCACGACCCGGAATATCTGCCGGTGATCCTGCCGATGTTGCTGGAGAACTACATCCGCGCCGGTGAGCGCAGCGGCGCGCGCGCTTTCCTGAGCGAGATGTGCGAGCACTACCGCGGCATCGCGCCGGTGCTGGCGTTGACCCGGATGGTCGAGACGGAAGAGGGTGTGAGCGCGGCCCGGCGTTTCCTGGCCGAGCAGCTCAAGGACCGACCCTCGGTGCGCGGCGAAGCGGCGCTGATCGATCTCAGCCTCGCCGACCGGGCCGACGCCGAAGCGACCCTGCACGATCTCAAGCTGGTCACCGACCAGCTGCTGGTGCGCAACCCCAGTTACCGCTGCAACCGCTGCGGTTTCGGCGCACGCAGCCACCACTGGCAATGCCCGAGCTGCAAGGAGTGGGGCACGGTGAAGCCGCTGCTGAACTATGCGGTGGTTTGAGCCGGTACTGCTGGCGGCTGCAGCCTTCGCGATTTCGGGTTTCGGCACCGTTTGGGCGCGCGCGCACGCGCGCAGCCGCGGGTTGATGGACCTGCCCGGCGAACGCCGCAGCCACGTCGTGCCCACCCCGCGTGGTGGCGGCGTCGGCATTGCGCTTGCGGGGCTGTGTGCCTGCGGATGGCTGGCCTGGACCCGCGACAGCGGATGGATGTGGATCGGTGGCGGCCTTGCGCTGGTGGCCAGCGTCGGCTGGTGGGATGACCATCGCCCGCTGCCCGCCTGGCCGCGCCTGCTGGCCCACCTCGTGGCTGGTGCCTGCCTGGCGGCAGGCTTGTTGGCGCTGAGTGCATCGGCAGCGGCGGCAGTGGCGGCGCTGCTGCTGGTGCCGGTGCTGGTGAACGTGTGGAATTTCATCGATGGCATTGATGGCCTCGCCACCAGCCAGGCACTGCTGGCCGCGCTGGCGTTCGGCTGGGTGCTGGATGGGGCGGGCCGGCTGCTGGCGCTGATGCTGGCGGCCGCCTGCTGCGGCTTCCTGCCATTCAACCTGCCGAAGGCGCGGATCTTCCTCGGCGACATCGGCAGCGGGGCGCTGGGATACCTGCTGGCGGCACTGGTCGCCATCGGCCTGTCCAGCGGTTCGACCGGATGGTGGCCGCTCTTGCTGCTGCCGGTGGCCAGCTGTCTGATCGATGCCGGGCTGACCCTGGCCGGACGCGTGGTTCGCGGCGAGCGATGGTGGCAGCCGCACGTCCAGCATCTCTACCAGCGGTTGGCGCGAAGCCTTGGGCATCCGCGGGTTACGCTTGGCTACGCAGGATGGACGGCGCTGTCGATCGGGATCATGCTAGGCCTTTACCGGGCACCTGAAGGTTGGGCCCGGGCCGGTACGGCGGCCTTCTTCGGCCTGTCGATGGTTGCATGGCGCGGCCTGCATCGCAGGCTTGGAAACGCAAGCGAAGGAACCGTTTGATGAGTGGATGGAAGGATCGCCTGAGGCACCGCCTGCCGCGCATGGCGGTGGTGGGACACGATCTTGCGATGGTGTGGGTCTGCTGGCAGGGGCTTCATTACCTGCGCTATGCGCTGCAGCCGACGCCGCTGGACCTCGCGCCGTTTTCCAGTACGGTCGCCATCGTGCTGGTCGCGCAGGGACTGGTGTCCTGGCGAGTCGGCCTGTACCGGGGGCTGTGGCGTTTTGCCAGCGTCCCCGACCTGCTCAACATCTTCAAGGCCAGCGTGCTGGGATTGCTGGCAGTGGTGGTCGGGCTGTTCTTCTACAGCCGGTTGGACCTGGTGTCGCGCGCGGCGCTGCTGCTGTATCCATTCGTGCTGACGGTGCTGCTGGGCGCGCCGCGGCTGATCTTCCGCGCCTGGAAAGACCACAGCCTGCAGCAGGCGGCCGACGGTGCGGAGCGGGTGTTGATCCTCGGCGCGGGCCAGGCCGGCGAGGCGCTGGTGCGCGACTTGCGCCGGCTCGGGCGCTATGACCCGATCGGTTTCCTGGACGATGCGGCATCGCTGCGCGGCACTCGGCTGCATGGCTTGCCGGTGCTGGGCAGGATTCCGGAGGTGGCGCGGATCGCCAAGGAAACCGGCGCCCAGCTGCTGGTGATCGCGATGCCCTCGATCGACGCGACGGTCATGCGCCGGGTGATCGCGCTATGCGAGGAGAGCCACGTGCCGTTCCGCACCGTGCCGCGGCTCGCGGACGTGCTGGAGGGGCGCTCGCTGCCCGGGCAGCTGAAGGAAGTTGCAATCGAGGACCTGCTTGGCAGGCAGCCGCGCAGCCCGGACTGGAAGGCGATCCGCGGCTGGTTGGGTGGACGTTCGGTCCTGGTGACCGGGGCCGGCGGTTCGATCGGATCCGAATTGTGTCGCCAGTGCGCGCGCCACGGCGCCAAGCGCATCGCGCTGGTCGAGATCGACGAGCTGGCGCTGCTGACCATCACTGCGGAGCTGCGTCGCGACTTCCCCGGCATCGACTGCATCCCGGTATTGGGCGACTGCGGAGACCAGGCGGTCATCGCCCATGCATTGAGGCTGGTGGAACCGGAGGCGGTGTTCCATGCCGCCGCCTACAAGCAGGTGCCGCTGCTGCAAGGTCAGCTGCGCGAGGCGGTGCGCAACAACGCGCTGGCCACGCATGTGGTTGCCAAGGCCAGCCGCGAGGCGAATGTCGGCACCTTCGTGCTGGTGTCCACCGACAAGGCGGTGGATCCGGTGAACGTGCTGGGCGCGACCAAGCGGCTGGCCGAAATGGCCTGCCAGGCGCTGGTGGATGCGCGCTCCACCCGCATGGTGACGGTGCGCTTCGGCAACGTGCTGGATTCCGCTGGCAGCGTGGTGCCGCTGTTCCGCGAACAGATCCGCCGCGGTGGTCCGGTAACGGTCACCGACCCGGACGTGACGCGCTACTTCATGACCATCCCCGAAGCCTGTCTGCTGATCCTGCAGGCCGCGTCGATCGGCGCGCAGCAGGCGGTTTACACGCTGGACATGGGCGAGCCGGTGCCGATCCGGGTGCTCGCCGAGCAGATGATCCGGTTGGCCGGCAAACAGCCGGGCAAGGATGTGGTGATCGAGTACATTGGCCTGCGTCCCGGTGAGCGCCTGCACGAAACCCTGTTCCATGCCGACGAGCGCTACAGCAGCACCATCTATCCGGACATTCTGCAGGCCGAACCACGCGCGGTGATGCAGGAACGGGTCGCGCATGCGCTGGAAGGCCTGTGGGCCGGCGTGCGCGCCTATGATCTTGATGCCCTGGCGCAAGCGCTGCGCGAAGCGGTGCCGGAGTTCACCCCGGTCGAGGAAGAGATCGGTGCTCGCCAAGCCACCGTGGTGGTGTTTCCCGGCCGGCGCGCCAAAGCGCGGTAACACACGCCCTGTAGAATCAGCGGATGCCGAATCCGAATGCAGTGCGCCGCATCCGCAAGGCGGTGTTCCCGGTCGCAGGTCTGGGAACCCGCTTCCTTCCCGCCACCAAGACCGTCCCCAAGGAGATGTTGCCGATCGTCGATCGGCCGCTGATCCAGTACGCCGTCGACGAGGCCATCGCCGCCGGTTGCGACACCTTGATCTTCGTCACCAACCGCTACAAGCACGCGGTGGCCGACTATTTCGACAAGGCCTACGAGCTAGAACAGAAGCTGGAGAAAGCGGGGAAGCGGGACCAGCTGGCGCTGATCCGCAACGTTCTCCCGGAAGGCGTGCGTGCGGTGTTCGTCACCCAGGCCGAGGCACTGGGACTGGGGCATGCGGTGCTGTGCGCCAAGCCGGTGGTGGGCGACGAGCCGTTCGCGGTGCTGCTGCCGGACGACCTGATCTGGAGCAAGGGCGACGGCGCACTCAAGCAGATGGCCGACCACGCCCAAGCCACCGGCGGCAGCGCGGTGGCGGTGCAGGATGTCCCCCGCGAGCAGACCGGCAGCTACGGCATCGTGGCCACCGACGCCTTCGAGGGCCAGGGTGGCCGCATCCGCCAGATCGTGGAGAAACCGAGCCCGGAGCAGGCCCCCAGCAACCTTGCCGTGGTCGGGCGCTACATCCTCACCCCGGCCATCTTCGGCCTGCTGGAAACCACCCAGAAGGGCACCGGGGGCGAGATCCAGCTGACCGATGCGATCGCCGCGCTGCTGGAGAAGGAGCGTGTCGATGCCTTCCGTTTCCGCGGTACGCGCTTCGACTGCGGCACCCACATCGGCCTGATCGAGGCCACCATCCGCTACGCGCTGGATAACGAGAAGCTCAGCGATGCGGCGCGCGAACTGATGCAGAACGCGCTGGGCGAAATGGGCGTGATCGAAACCTGACTCTCCGCCACGGCCAGCGGCTGCCCATGCGAAAACGGCGCCGCAAGGCGCCGTTTTCCGTTCCAGCCGGCGGTCAGAGCGCTTCGAAAATCCCCGCTGCGCCCATGCCGGTGCCGATGCACATCGTCACCATGCCGTACTTCTGCTGGCGTCGGCGCAGGCCGTGGACAATCGTGGCGGTACGCACCGCACCGGTCGCGCCCAGCGGGTGGCCCAGGGCGATCGCGCCGCCCAGCGGATTGACCTTGGCCGGGTCCAGCCCGCAGTCGTTGATCACCGCCAGCGACTGCGCGGCAAAGGCTTCGTTGAGCTCGATCCAGTCCAGCTGGTCCTGGTTCAGCCCGGCCTGCCTGAGCGCCTTCGGGATCGCCGCGATCGGGCCGATGCCCATCACTTCCGGGCGCACGCCGGCCACGCTGAAGCTGACGAAGCGCGCCA
>JANJSW010000334.1 GCA_024711415.1 Thermomonas sp.
GCCAGCGGCGCGCGCAGGCGCAGCACGCCGTCATGCCAGTCCAGCACCTGCGGCTGCATCGCGGCGACCGGCGGCATGCCGGCGAAATGGCGGGCCAACGCGGCCAACGCGGCGTCGGGTTTCTCGATTGCATTCATGCGCGAAGCCTGACGCAATCGTCGACGCCATGCCAAGCTGTACGCATGCCGCGCCTTGCCGATCAATCACTTCCGCTTCAACACTGGACCGTATTGTCGCTGCGACCGCGCGGACAGCACGCCGGCCTGCGCGCGGCGGCGGCGCGATCCGGGGCGCGTTTGCTGGCGCTTTCGCCGATCGCCATCGACACCCTCGACGACAGCGACGCGCAGCAATCCCTCATCGCAGCGCTGGCCGCGGACATCGTGTTGTTCACCAGCCCGAATGCGGTGCGCGCGGCAGCGACGCTGGCATCGCTGCGCGCACGTCGCGGCCAGCACTGGCTGGCGGTCGGCGCCGGCACCCGGCGTGCGCTGGCGCGCTGCGGCATCGACGCAACGGCGCCGGCACGGATGGACAGCGAAGGCCTGCTGGGCCTGCCACAGCTGGCGCAGGTGCGCGGCAAGCGCATCGGCCTGGTCACCGCGCCCGGCGGCCGCGGCGTGCTGGCGCCGGCGCTGGCGACGCGCGGCGCAACGGTGCTGCGCGCGAACGTGTACGCGCGCCGGGCCGTCGCGCTGCCACCGGCCCGGCGCAACGCGCTGGACGAGGCGCTGCGCGAACCTGAGCGCGTGCTGCTGGCGCTGAGCAGCGGCGACGCGCTGGACGCGCTGTTGGCACAGGCGCCGCCCCACGCCCTGCGCAAGGTCGCGGTGGTCGCGGCCAGCGCCCGCCTGGCCGAGGCGGCGCGCGCGGCCGGCTTCACCCGCGTCGCGCAGGCCAGCGACGCGCGGCCGGCCACGCTGCTGCACGCGGCTGCCGACGCCTTCGCCCGCCACGATTAACATCATCGCCGTGGACACATCCGACACCCCCGTTTCGCCCGCGCGCCGCTCCCGCGCCGGCGGCCTGTTGCTGCTGGCGCTGCTGCTGGTCGCGCTGATCACTGCCGGCGTATTGGGCTGGCGCCAGTGGCAGACGCTGCAGGCGCAGGAGGCAGCCCGCAGCCAGCAGCAGCGCGACGCGCTGGACGCGCGCATCGACAGCCTGCGGCAGGCACAGCGCGCGCAAGCGCAGCGACTGCAGCAGGCCGAAGCCACCAACCGGGTGCTGCGCGACGAGCTGCTGGGCCTGGGCCAGCGCGCGGCGGCGATCGAAGACAGCGTGTCGCGGCTGGCCGATGCCGACCGCAACGGCGCGCTGGCGCTGCGGCTGGACCAGGCCGAACTGCTGCTGGCGATCGGCCAGCAACGCCTGCAGCTGGACGGCGACCTCGACGGCGCGCGGCGCGCGCTGGCGCTGGCGGCGCCGCTGCTGGCCGCGGTGGATGACCCGGCCTGGCTCAACCTCAAGCAGACGCTGGCGCAGGAACAGGCCGCGCTGGCGGCGCTGGGGCCGGATCCGCGCGCCGCTGCGGAGGCGCTGCTCGAACGAATGATTGCGGATATCCCGCTGGAGCGGGACACCGCCATCGGCGCAACTTCGGCGCAGTCCATGCCGTGGTACGCGCGGCTGCTGGACCGCATCGTGCGCGTGCAGCCCACCGCCAGCGCCGGCCTGCGCGACCGCGCCGATCGCGAGGCCGCCTTGGCCGCGCTGCAGCTGGAAGCCGCGCTGGCGCGCGCCGCCATCGCCCGCCGCGACGATGCCGGCCTGCGGCAGGCACTGACCCACGTCGACGGCTGGCTGCAGCGCCTGCTGGCCGGTTCGCCACAGCTGGCGCGGCGCCAGCGCCTGAGCGCACGGCTGCGCGCCATCGCCCTGCATCCTGCCGTACCGCTGTCCGGCAGCACGCTGGCGCAGCTGCGCGCACAGCGCGACGGTTGAAGCGCGGGTCGTTGCACCGCCGCGCGCGCCGTGGACATCGGCCTCCACCTCGCTGCGTACACTGGCCTCCATCCTGCCGTCGCGATCACGCTTTGCGTCCGCCGACGCGCACATCACGCCCTGCGCCCACGGGAGACACCGCGATGACCCTGTTCCGCAACGTGCTGGTCTGGCTGCTGCTGGCGGTGCTGGGCGCCGTGCTGGTGCAGTTCCTGCTGCAGGATCCGGGCTATCTGCTGGTGCGCTACCGCGGCACCGACTACAGCACCACGCTGGCGGTGGGCATCGGCCTGCTGCTGGCGGGGCTGTTCGCGCTGGCGTTGCTGTGGATGTTGCTGCGGCTGCCGTTCCGGCTGTGGAACCGGCGCCGCAGGCGGCGTACGCGGACACAGCTGGTCGATGGGCTGACCGCGTTCGAGCGCGGCGACTATCAGCGCGCCGGGCAGCTGCTGCGGCAGGCGGCCGAAGATCGCGAAGTCGAAGCCGTGGCACGCACGCAGGCCGTCCGTGCCGCGTACGCGCGCGACGAGGGCAGCGTCGGCGATGCCCTGCTGGCCGGCTTCGAAGACCGCCACCCTGCGATTCGCGCCCTGCTGCAGGCCGAACGCGCGCTGGCGCTGGGACAACCCGATGCGGCGCTGCGCGCACTGGATGTCGCGCCGGCGCAGCCGCTGCCGCCACGCGGCCTGCAGCTGCGCGCGCAGGCGCAGCAGGAATACGCGGAGGCGGCCCGCGCGCACGCATCCGACCCACTGCCGCCGCAAGCCCCATGACCTACGTCCTGCTGGCAGCACTGTGCAGCGTGCTGGTTTCCGTGCTGCTCAAGCTGGCCCGGCGGTTCGATGTCGACGTCGGCCAGGCGGTGGCGTGGAACTACGTCGCCACCACCGCGCTGACCTTGGCGGTGCTGCAGCCGGCGCTGCCCCCACTGCAGCAGGTGGACACGCCGTGGCTGACCCTGGCCGCGCTGGGCCTGCTGCTGCCGACCATCTTCCTGGCGCTGGCGGCCTCCGTGCGCCACGCCGGGATCGTGCGCAGCGATGCCGCCCAGCGGCTGTCGCTGCTGATCCCGCTGCTGGCCGCATTCACCCTGTTCGGCGAATCCCTCGCGCCGCTCAAGCTGGCCGGCTGCGCGCTGGGCCTGCTGGCGCTGGCAGCGATGGTCTGGCGCGACGGGCGCGATGCCGGCGGCAACGGCGGCGCGCGCTGGGGCTGGCCGCTGGCGGTGTTCGCCGGCTTCGGCCTGATCGACGTCCTGTTCAAGCGCGTGGCCGCCGGCGGCCTGCCGCTGGGCAGCGCACTGCTGGCGGTGTTCGCGCTGGCGCTGCTGGTGGCCTTCGCCCTCCAGCTGGCGCGGCGGGCGCGCTTCACCCTGCGCAGCGCCTTGGGCGGGCTGCTGCTGGGCGCCGTCAACTTCGCCAACATCCTGTTCTACCTGCGCGCCCATCGCGCGCTGCCGTCGGCGCCTTCGATGGCGGCGCAGATG
>JANJSW010000039.1 GCA_024711415.1 Thermomonas sp.
AGCTTCGGTGAGCGCCCGGAAGCTCGGCTTCGGGGCGCTTCGAACCGTCCCGTTTCTGGATGAAAACATGGAAAAACAGTGGTTTGCACCCCGCCCCGAGCTTGCTGAAACCGGTACGACCATCTTCACCGTGATGTCGCAGCTGGCGGCCGAGCACGGCGCGGTCAACCTTGGCCAGGGCTTCCCGGATTTCCCGGTGCCGGCGCGGCTGGTGGACGCGCTGTCGCGGGCCATGCAGGCCGGCAACAACCAGTACGCGCCGATGACCGGCATCCCCGCGCTGCGCCAGGCGATCGCCGCCAAGACCGAGCGCTGCCATGGTTGGCGTCCGGACATGGATGCCGAGATCACCGTCACCAGCGGTGCCACCGAAGCGATCTTCAATGCCATCCACGCGGTGGTGCGCGCGGGCGAGGAAGTCATCGTCCTCGACCCCTGCTACGACTGCTACGAGCCGGCCATCGAGCTGGCCGGTGCCACCGCGGTGCACGTGCCGCTGGATCCGGCCACCTTCGCCCCGGACTGGGATGCGGTGCGCGCGGCGATCACGCCGAAGACGCGCATGCTGATGGTCAACAGCCCGCACAACCCGTCCGGCGCAATGTTCACCGCCGCCGACATGCAGGCCCTGATCGCGCTGCTGCAGGGCACCGACATCGTGCTGCTGAGCGACGAGGTGTACGAACACATCGTGTTCGACGGCGCGCGCCACGAATCCGCGCTGCTGTACCCGGAACTGCGCGAGCGCAGCTTCGTCATTTCCAGCTTCGGCAAGACCTACCACTGCACCGGCTGGAAGCTGGGCTACGCGATCGCGCCGCCGGCGCTGTCGGCGGAGTTCCGCAAGGTCCACCAGTACAACGTGTTCTGCAGCTTCACGCCGTCGCAACACGCCTTTGCCGAAATGATCACGCAGGAACCGGAACACTACGAGCAGCTCGGCGCCTTCTACCAGGACAAGCGTGATCGCTTCCGCGCGCAGCTGGCCCAGACCCGGTTCAAGCCGCTGGCGGTGCCCGGCGGGTACTTCCAGCTGGTGGACTATTCGGCCGTCAGCGACCTGCCGGACCTGGAGTTCGCGCGCTGGCTGACCGTGGAGCACGGCGTGACCGGCATCCCGCTGTCGCCGTTCTATGCGGCGGCGCCGGCCGGGCAGCGCCTGCTGCGGCTGTGTTTCGCCAAGAACGAGGACACGGTGAACCGCGCCATCGAGCGCCTGTCCAAGTTGTAACGCCACAACCCGGAGGCCGTGATGCAGGCCGACAAGACCATCGCCCTGTTGTTCGCACTGCTGCTGACGGGCGCAGCGGCATTCCTGGGATGGCGGGCCCTGCAGGCCCGCCCGGTCATGCCACGGACAGGAGGCGCCACCATGGACACGCAACAGCTGCAGGACATCTATTTCGGCATGGGCTGCTTCTGGGGCGCGGAAAAACGCCTGCGCGCGGTGCCGGGCGTGGCCGATGTCGAAGTGGGCTACGCCGGTGGCGATGCGCCCAAGGTGACCTACGAGGACGTGCTGCGCGAGGAGCGGCTGATCCGCGCCGGCCGCAGCCAGGCCCGCAACCATGCCGAGGTGGTGCGGGTGCGGTTTGATCCCAAGCGGCTGGACCTGATGACCCTGCTGGCGGCGTTCTGGGAAAACCACGACCCCACCCAGGCCGACGGCCAAGGCAACGACATCGGCAGCAACTACCGCAGCGCGATCTATTTCACCAGCCAGGCGCAGAAGACGCTGGCCGAACAGAGCCGCGACATCTACCAGAAGAACCTCGCCCGCGCGGGCTATGGCCGGATCGCCACCGAGATCCTCCCGCTGCGCCATTACAACCGTGCGGAGGAGTCGCACCAGGACTACCTCGAGAAGAACCCGAACGGCTACTGCGGGCTGGGCGGCACCGGGGTGAAGTTCGGCCTTGACGCCGCGGTCACCACCACGCCGCCGCTGGAAGGCAGCACGCTGCGCGCCGACCGCCAGCTGGTGGTGTACGACGCCGAGGACTGCCCGTACTGCGAGAAGTTCGAGGCCGATGTGCTGGCCGGCTGGAAGGCCGACGTGCCCTTCGCCACGACCCGGTCGCAGAAGGCGCCGACGGGCTGGACGCTGGCCGGCCCGCTGCTGGGCACGCCGACCATCGTGCTGTTCCAGCAGGGCAAGGAGGTCTCGCGCTTCACGGGCTACGCCGGCGATGCCAGGAAGTTCTGGCAGTGGTTGGGTTTCCACCTGCTCAGCCCCGAACAGCAGCGCATCGCCTTCGAATCCGGCACCGAGCTGCCGGGCACGGGGGCGCACCTGTACGAGTCCCGCCCCGGCACCTACTTCGACCCCATCAGCGGTGCGGCGCTGTTCCGCAGCGACGCCAAGTTCGACAGCGCCTGCGGCTGGCCGAGCTTCTTCGAGCCGATGCCCGGCGCACTGGAATTCCTGCAGGATGACAGCCACGGCATGCGCCGCATCGAGGTGCGCAGCACCAGCTCCGGCATCCACCTCGGCCACGTCTTCGACGACGGTCCGCCGCCCACCGGCAAGCGCTACTGCATCAACGGCAACGTGCTGAAATTCCTTCCCGATCCGCCCAAGGCATGACCTCCATGGATGATTCCGCTCCCCGGTCCGACCTGCGCGTTTCCATCGTGCAGGGCGAGACCCGCTGGCACGACCCCGCGGCGAACCGCGATTACTACGCCGGGCTGATCGCGCCGCTGCACGGCATCACCAACCTGGTGGTACTGCCGGAAACCTTCACCAGCGGGTTTTCCAATGACGCGGTGGCCGCGGCCGAAGACATGCAGGGCGCCACCGTGGACTGGCTGCTGGAGCAGGCGGATCGGCTGGATGCGGCCGTTACCGGCAGCGTGCAGCTGCGCGATGGCGACGGCGTCTACAACCGCATGCTGTTCGCGGCGCCCGGTGGCGGGCTGGCCCATTACGACAAGCGCCACCTGTTCTCGTTCGCCAACGAGCACGAACGCTACGCCGCCGGCGACCGCCGGGTGATCGTGGAATGGAAGGGTTGGCACATCCTGCTGCAGGTCTGCTACGACCTGCGCTTCCCGGTGTTCTCGCGCAACCGCTACAACGCCGCGCGCCCGGGGCTGCCGGACTACGACCTGGCGCTGTACGTCGCCAACTGGCCGTCGGTGCGCAGTTATGCGTGGAAGACGTTGCTGCGCGCACGCGCGATCGAGAACGTCAGCTACGTGGTCGGCGTCAACCGCGTCGGCACCGACGGCAACGGCTTGCACTACAGCGGCGACAGCGCAGTGATCGACTTCCTCGGCCAGCCGGTCAGCGAGTGCATGGAGGCGGAAGTGGTGGCCACCACCACCCTGCAGGCGGCGGAACTGCAGGCCCACCGCGAGCGCTTCCCGGCGCTGCGCGATGCGGATGCCTTCAACCTCGAGGCGTGACCGGGGTCATGGCGGCAAGCGCGGCGCCGGCGGACAATGCCTGCATGCACGGACATGGCGAGTACAAGATGCCCGGCGGCAAGCTGGTGGTGGCCGACGTGGCCATCCACCACGGTCGGCTGGCGCAGGTGGCGGTGAGCGGGGATTTCTTCCTCGAACCGGACGAGGCGCTGAACGCGATCAACGCGGCGCTGGCCGGGCAGGGGACAGACGCCGATACGGAGGCGCTGGCCGCAGTGGTGCAGGCGGCGCTGCCGGCGCAGGTGCGGATGTACGGCATCAGCGCCGACGCGGTCGCGGTCGCGGTGCGGCGCGCCATCGACGCGACGGAGGCGGCATGAGCGCCTGGCGTGCGTTCGACTGGCAGCTGGTCCACGCGGGGCCGCAATCGCCGGCGCTGCACATGGCGCTGGACGAAGTGCTCACCGACGAGGTGGCGGCCGGCCGCCGCCCGCCGACGCTGCGGGTCTGGGAATGGGCGTCGCCGGCGGTGGTGATCGGGCGCTTCCAGTCGCTGCGCAACGAGGTCGATCCCGACGGCGCGGCGCGCCACGGCATCGAGGTGGTGCGCAGGATCACCGGTGGCGTCGCGATGTTCATCGAGCCGGGCAATACCATCACTTATTCGCTGTCGGCGCCGCAGTCGCTGGTGGCGGGCATGTCGTTCGAGCAGTCCTACGCGTTCATGGACGCGTGGGTGCTGGAGGCGCTGCGCACGCTGGGCATCGAGGCCTGGTACCAGCCGCTCAACGACATCGCCTCGAAGGCCGGCAAGATCGCCGGGGCCGCGCAGATGCGCCGGGGCAAGGCGGTGCTGCACCACGTGACCATGGCCTACGACATCGACGCCGACAAGATGCTGCAGGTGCTGCGGATCGGCCGCGAGAAGCTGTCCGACAAGGCCACCCAGAGCGCCAACAAGCGGGTGGATCCGTTGCGCAGCCAGACCGGACTGGCGCGCGCCGAAGTCATCGCGCGGATGATCGACACTTTCCGCACCACGCACGGCCTGTCCGACGATGCCGTCCGTCCGGACGAACTGGCGCGGGCCGAGGCGCTGGTGCTGGAGAAGTTCGCCACGCCCGCATGGACGGCCGTGGTGCCATGACGCCATGACGCCGTGACGGCGGGCTTACGCCTGCCGCCCTAGCATGGGTGTCCCCATTCATCGTTCTGATCAGGAGTTCCATATGTCCAGCGTCACCCTCAAAGGCAACCCGGTCCGCGTCGGCGGCCAGCTTCCGCAGCTCGGCGATCAGGCGCCGGCGTTCCGCCTGGTCGGCGTCGACCTGTCCGATCTTGCGCTGGCGGACTTTGCCGGCAAGCGCAAGATCCTCAACATCTTCCCGAGCGTCGATACCGGCGT
>JANJSW010000346.1 GCA_024711415.1 Thermomonas sp.
GTACCACCCGCGGTGGTGCGGCGGATGCTGGAGCTGCTGCCGGCCGATGCGCAGCTGTGGACGCCCTATGGCGCCACCGAATGCCTGCCGGTGGCGGTGATCGAAGGCCGCGAGCTGCTGACCCTGCGCGGGCGCACTGAAGCGGGCGCCGGCACCTGCGTGGGCCGGCCGGTGGCGGGCAACACGGTGCGCATCATCGGCATCGATGATGGCGCGATGCCCGACTGGAGCGACGCGTTGCAGGTCGCGCCCGGGCAAGTGGGCGAGATCACCGTCGCCGGTCCCAGCGCCACCGATGCCTACTTCAACCGCGACGCCCAGACCGCGCTGGCGAAGATCCGCGAGACCCTGCCCGATGGCGGCAGCCGCACCGTCCACCGCATGGGCGACCTCGGCTGGTTCGATGACGAGGGCCGGCTGTGGTTCTGCGGGCGCAAGTCGCAGCGGGTGGTCGTGGATGCGCAGACCACGCTGTGCACCGAGCAGGTCGAGCCGGTGTTCAACACCCATCCGCAGGTGCTGCGCACGGCGCTGGTCGGCATCGGTGCGAAGGGCGCGCAGACGCCGGTGCTGGTGTTCGAACTGCAGCCGGGCGCGCAGGCCGAGGCGGCGGAAGTCGCCGACGAGTTGCGCCATCTCGCGCAGGGCTTCGTGCACAC
Organism: Thermomonas sp.; assembly: GCA_024711415.1. Lineage (GTDB taxonomy): Bacteria > Pseudomonadota > Gammaproteobacteria > Xanthomonadales > Xanthomonadaceae > Thermomonas. Next base: position 660 of record JANJSW010000346.1, read on the forward strand.
GGCGAAGATCGGGCGCTTCCTGCACCATCCCAAACCCTTCCCGGTGGACATCCGCCACAACGCCAAGATCGGCCGCGAGAAGCTGGCGGCATGGGCGGCCGCGCAACCCGCGGGGGGCAGCGCATGAAGCTGCTCGTCACCGGTGGCGGCGGATTCCTCGGCCAGGCGCTGTGCCGCGCGCTGCTGGCGCATGGGCACGAGGTCGCCAGCTTCAGCCGCAGCCGCCATGCGGCGCTGGACGCGCTGGGCGTGCGCCAGCTGCAGGGCGACCTGGCCGACCGCGAGGCGGTGCTGGCGGCGTTCGCGGAAGGCTTCGACGCGGTCCTGCACAACGCCGCCAAGGCCGGCACCTGGGGCAGTTACCAGAGTTATTTCGATGCCAACGTGAGCGGCACCCGCAACGTGATCGCGGCCTGCCGCGCGCACGGGATCGGCAGGCTGGTGCACACCTCCACGCCCAGCGTGGCGCATCGCGCGACCCATCCGGTGGAAGGCGCCAGCGCCGACGAGGTGCCGTATGGCGAAGGCGTGAAGGCGCATTACGCGACGACGAAAATCATCGCCGAGCGCGAGGTGCTGGCCGCCAACGACGCGGCGCTGGCCACGGTGGCGCTGCGGCCGCGGCTGATCTGGGGGCCGGGTGATACCCAGATACTGCCGCGGCTGGTGGAGCGCGCGCGGGCCGGGCGGCTGCGGTTGGTCGGCAGCGGCGACAACCTGGTCGACACCACCTACATCGACAATGCCGCGCAGGCGCACGTGGATGCGCTGGAGCACCTGCACGTCGGCGCCGCCTGCGCCGGTCGCGCCTACTTCATCAGCAACGGCGAGCCATGGCCGCTGCGCGAGGTGCTGAACGGGCTGCTGCGCGCGGCGGGCGCGCCGGAAGTGCAGGCAACCCTGCCGTTCCGTGCCGCCTATGCGATCGGCGCCGTTTGCGAAGTGCTGTGGACCGCGCTGCCGCTGCGTGGCGACCCGCCGATGACGCGCTTCCTGGCCGAACAGCTCAGCACCGCGCACTGGTATTCGATGGCGCCGGCCACGCGCGATTTTGGCTACGTGCCGAAGGTGTCCATGGCCGAAGGGCTGGCGCGGCTGCAGGCCTCGCTGGGGCGCTGACCGGCCGAGGCCCGCCGCTTGCGGCGCCGAACGTGCAGGTGCCGGCGATGGGTGCGTGCCTTCACTCCGGCGTGATCGGGCCGCGTCCAGTCTGGCGCGGCGCCAATCCGGCGCGGCCGAACGGAGTCGTCCGATGCTGCATTACGCCCTCGTCTTCCTTGTCATCGCGCTGATCGCCGCCTTCCTCGGCTTCAGCGGGCTTGCCGGCATGGCGGCCACCATCGCCAAGGTGCTGTTCGTCGTCTTCCTGATCCTCGCGGTGGTCGCGTTCCTGCGTAAACGGGTCTGATCCGGGCGGGTGCAGGCGCGCGATGCCGGCACGCGACCGGCCCTACAATGCGCGCATGACCGAGCCCGCCTTCAACTGGAAACAACCCGCCGGCCGCGCGCTGGAGCTGGCGCTCAACCATGCGCTGGCGCTGGATGAGGACACCCGCGGCGGGCTGCGCGCGCTGGAGGGCCAGCGGGTGGCGCTGATCATCGCGTCGCCGCCGCTGGCCCTGCAGGTACGGGTGGAGGGCGAAGCGCTGCGGGTGGGCCCGCTGGACGGCGATGCCGAACCGGATCTCGGCGTGCGCGCCACCCTCGGCGGGCTGATCCAGCAGTTGCCCATCTTCCGCAGCAGCAACGCGCCGCCGGTGGGCAAGTTGCGCATCGAGGGCGATGCCGAGCTCGCGCGCCGCCTGCAGAAGCTGGCGCAGGGTTTCGATCCAGACTGGCAGCTGCCGTTCGTGCGGGTGTTCGGCGAGGTGCTGGGCGTGCAGGTCGCCAAGGCCGTGCGCGCGGCGCTGCAGCAGGCACAGGTCGCCGGCCGCAACCTCGCAGGGATGGCGGCGGAATATGTCACCGAGGAAAGCCGCGACGTGGTGCCGCGCGCCGAGCTGGATGCCTTCCACGATGACGTGGATGCGCTGCGCGACGGCGTGGAGCGGATCGCCGCGAAGATCGCCCGGCTGCGCCGCGAGCGGGGCC
>JANJSW010000063.1 GCA_024711415.1 Thermomonas sp.
GCGACTGCGGCACGCTGCGCGAGGTGCTGCGCCATCCGGGCGTGGAGAAGGCCGTCCAGTGCGACATCGACGAGCAGGTCACGCGGATGGCGGAGAAGTACTTCCCGGAGCTGTGCGAATCCAACCATGATCCGCGTGCCGAGCTGCTGTTCGACGACGGCATCGCCTACATGGCCAACTGCGAGCCCGGCAGCGTGGACATCGTGATCGTGGACTCCACCGACCCGGTCGGCCCGGCCGAAGGCCTGTTCAACAAGGCCTTCTTCGAGAGCTGCCACCGCGCCCTGAAGGACGACGGCATCCTCGTGCAGCAGAGCGAGTCGCCGCTGGTGCTGCTGGACCTGATCAAGGCGATGCGCGCGGAAATGGGCAAGGCCGGCTTCCACAGCTTCCAGACCCTGCCGTTCCCGCAGCCCTGCTACCCCACCGGCTGGTGGAGCTGCACGATGGCGAAGAAGGCCGCCGGCGCCGACTTCGGCTTCCGCGAGGCCGACGCCCGCGGCAAGGGCTTCGACACGCTCTACTACACCGCCGACCTCCACAAGGGCGCGCAAAGCCTGCCGCCTTTTGTGACCGCGGCCCTGAAAGCCTGATTCGCCGGGGGCAGCTCCCCCACTGCCGCCGGAAAACCGCATACCATCAACCTGTCGCGACCCGGCGGCGATGGCATGCAGGAGCCCGGATGGAAATGACCCGGTCGCTGCGAAAGGCAAGCCTGCTGCTGGCATTCCTGCTGGCGGCCAGCACGGGCGTCGCCGCGCAACCGGGCGCCCAGCGCGCGACCGCCGCGCCGCCGGCCCCGTCGGCAGCCCGCTTCGACGCGGTTTTCGCCGAGGTCATCGGTCCGGACTCGATGGACATGACCTACGAGCGCTACGAGGCGTACCTGCAGCAACTGCGCGTGTTGCTGCCGCGCGACGACCGGGTGCGCGACGTGCAGTTCCGCTCGGTGTTCTGCGGCAGCGAATACTGGACCGACCTCAAGCAGGGCCTGGCTTATACCGATGACGCCGTGCGCCGCGCCCGCGCGGCGGGGGACCTGGCCTCGCAGGCCCGGGCGCAGTACTGCCGCATCGGCTACGTGCATGCGCTGGAAGGCAGCCGCCGGGCACTGGCCGAAGCCGACCGGATGGTGGCGATGCTGGAAGGCTCATCGGAACGCCAGTTGTACGCCGAAGCGCTGGTACAACGCGGCGGCGTGCTTTCAATGCTGGGGGAACAGGCCAAGGCGCTGCTCGATTACCAGCGCGCACGCGCCGCCTTCCGCGAGGCCGGCATCGACCACGAGGTCGATGCGCTGATGCTGGAGATCGCGATCGCATATCGCCGGATTGGCGACTGGCAGCAGGCCGAACGGTATTTCACCCGCTCGGTCGAGCGGATGGAGGACAAGCAGGATTGGGATCGCGTGATCACCGACCTGATCCAGCTGGGCTATCTGTACGACGAGTCGGGCAAGCCGCAAAAGGCGAAAGCCTCGTTCGAGCGCGCAATCACCGTGGCGCGCGCGCACGACGAACCCCTGAGCGAAGCCAGCGCCAACATCGGACTGGCTACCGCGCAGGTGTCGCTGGGCGAGTACGACGCTGCACTGGCCACGCTGGCGCGAGCCGCCTCGGGCTTCGAGGCACTACAGAACCATGGCGGCGACGACATGCTGCTGCTGCTCACCGGCCAGGCGCTTGCCGGCAAGGGCCAGCACCTGGAGGCGATGGACCGCTACGCGCAGGCGCAGCCGTTGATCGAGAAAGACGGCAACCAGCGCTACCTGGCCCTGCTCTACCAGGCGCGCGCGGCCAGCCAGGAGGCACTGGGCAACGCCGCGCAGGCGCTGGCCGACTACAAGCGCTACTCGGCCCTGCAGACGTCGCTGCAGGGCAAGATGCGGCTGGAGCAGAGCCGGCTGCTGGAGTACGAGTACGAGATCCGCAAGCGCGAGTTCGAGAACCACAGGCTGCGCGCCGAAGCCAGCACCCGCAAGTCCCAGCTGCAGGCGCTGGAGCGGGTCCGCCAGTGGCAGACGCTGGCCCTGTCGCTGGGCGTGCTGCTGGTCGCGGTGCTGGGGGCGCTGGCCCTGCGCCAGCGCAAGCGCACGCGCCGCCTGCGCACGCTGGCGATGACCGATCCGCTGACCGACGTGGCCAGCCGCCGCGCCATCGAGAAGATCGCCGAGCGCGCACTTGCCGAAGCGGCGCAGTTGCAGGCTCCGGTCTCGGTGCTGTTGCTGGACCTGGACCACTTCAAGACGATCAACGACCGCTATGGCCATGCCGCCGGCGACGAAGTCCTGCGGGCGACCACGCAGGCCTGGCAGGCGCAGCTGCGCGGGCGTGATCGGCTGGGACGGATCGGCGGGGAGGAGTTCGCGGTGGTCTGCATGGATGCCAACCGCGAACAGGCGCTGGCGATCGCCGGCCGCCTGCTCGCCGCCACCCGCGCCCTGCAGCTGCCGGGCATCGACCCGGCGTTGCACGTCCGCACCAGCATCGGCATCGCCCAGGCGCGCCCCGGTGACACCCGTGCCAGCCTGTTCGCGCGCGCCGATGCGGCGCTCTATCGCGCCAAGCACGAAGGCCGCGACCGGGTGGAAGAGTAGCGCCGGCTACAGCGCGTCGCCGTCCAGCTCGCCGGTGCGGATGCGCACCACCTGCTCCAGATCCCAGACGAAGATCTTGCCATCGCCGATCTTGCCGGTGCCGGCCGCCTTGATGATCGCCTCGGTCACCGCCTCCACGCGATCATCGGTGACGGCGATCTCCAGCTTGATCTTGGGCAGGAAATCCACCACGTACTCGGCGCCGCGGTACAGCTCGGTATGGCCCTTCTGGCGCCCGAACCCCTTCACCTCGGTGGCGGTGATGCCGGCCACGCCGACCTCGGCCAGCGCTTCGCGCACATCGTCCAGCTTGAACGGCTTGATCACCGCCATCACCATTTTCATCGTTGGCCCTCCTGCCTGATGCGGGGAGCATATCGCGGGCGATGCGGGCATACTTGCACCCGCAGGATCGGACTTTCCCCACCCCGCTCCGGGCCCCGCACCGACGGCGCGCGCACATCCTCCCGCGCATGCTGGCGACACCCTGCTGGAGGCCCCTCCGATGACATCCGCACGCATGATCGACCTGGCCCAACTCGACGAACTCGCCCGCCGCCTCAGCAGCCTGGTTCCGCCGGGCCTGCGCGATGGCCGCGAGGAGCTGCAGCAGAACTTCAAGTCGGTGCTGCAGGCCGGGCTGGGCAAGCTGGACCTGGTCACCCGCGAAGAGTTCGATGTGCAGCGCGCGGTGCTGGCGCGCACGCGCGACAAGCTGGAAGCACTGGAGCGCCAGCTGGCCGAACTGGCCGAGGCCGGCAAGCCCGACGACGCCCCTCGCCACTGAGGGCCGCCACCATGAGCCTTGCGATCGTGCACAGCCGTGCGCGGGTGGGCGTGCGTGCGCCCGAAGTGCGGGTGGAAGTGCACCTGGCCGGCGGGTTGCCGTCGATGTCCATCGTCGGCCTGCCGGAAGCAGCGGTGCGCGAAGCCAAGGACCGGGTGCGCGCGGCGATCCAGTGCGGGCAGTTCGAATTCCCCGCCCGCCGCATCACCGTCAACCTCGCCCCCGCCGACCTGCCGAAGGACGGCGGCCGCTACGACCTTGCCATCGCGCTGGGCATCCTGGCCGCCAGCGGCCAGCTGTCGGTGGAAGCACTGGATGGCTGGGAATTCATCGCCGAACTGGCGCTGACCGGCGAACTGCGGCCCGTCGATGGCGCGCTGGCCGCCGCGCTGGCCAGCGGCAGCAGCGGGCGGCGCCTGCTGGTGGCCCCCGGCAACGGCGAGGAAGCCGCATTGGCATCCGCCAGCGTGGAAGTGCGCACCGCGCGCACCTTGCTGGAAGTGTGCGCGGCGCTGGACGGCCGCAAGACGCTGCCGCTGGCCATGCCGCGCGCCTGCGCGGAAAGCCCGATGCCGGACCTGGCCGACGTGCGCGGGCAGGCACAGGCGCGGCGCGCATTGGAAATCGCGGCGGCCGGCGCCCACCACCTGCTGCTGGTGGGCCCGCCCGGCAGCGGCAAGACCCTGCTGGCTTCGCGGCTGGGCGGCATCCTGCCGGAACCCGGCGATGCCGAGGCATTGGAGGCAGCCAGCATCGCTTCCGCCAGCGGCCGCGGGCTGGACCTGGCACGCTGGCGGCAGCGGCCGTTCCGCGCCCCGCACCACACCGCCAGCGCGGTCGCGCTGGTCGGCGGCGGCACCGATCCGAGACCCGGCGAGATCTCGCTGGCCCACCACGGCACGCTGTTCCTCGACGAGTTGCCCGAGTGGAGCCGCCACGCGCTGGAAGTGCTGCGCGAACCGCTGGAATCCGGCAGCGTCAGCATCTCGCGCGCCGCCCGGCAATGCGAGTTCCCGGCCCGCTTCCAGCTGGTGGCAGCGATGAACCCTTGTCCGTGCGGCTGGGCCGGGGACCCCTCGGGGCGCTGCCTGTGCAGCGACGAGGCGATCCGGCGCTACCGCGGGCGCATCTCGGGCCCGTTGCTGGAGCGCATCGACATGCATATCGAAGTGCCGCGGCTGCCACCCAGCGCGCTGCGCACCGACGGCCCACCGGGCGAAGCCAGCGCCCTGGTGCGCGAACGCGTGGTCGCGGCGCGCGCGCGCCAGTACGCGCGCTGCGGGCAGACCAACGCCCGCCTCGACCAGGCCCAGACCAACGCGTCCTGCCGGCTGTCAGCAGGCGACACCGGCCTTCTCGAACGCGCGGTCGAAAGCCTGCAGCTGTCCGCGCGTTCATTGCATCGGATCCTGCGCGTCGCCCGGACCATCGCCGACCTGGCCGGCAGCGACAGCATCCAGACCCCTCACCTTGCCGAAGCGATCGGTTACCGCAAGCTGGAACGCGGACGCGAGCGCGCGGCGGCGTGATCGCCGGTGAAGCCGTCGTCCGCGCGCTTGCAGCGCGGACACGGCAGCTGAAACATCACCATCGCCGGGTCTCCACGCCGGCGGACAGGCGGACCACCGTCAACGCGGCCAGACGCGTCGGTTGGGGTCGAACTCGGACGTCACCAGGGTGGCCGCACGCTGCCCGAATCCACATACCGCCAGCGGGCTCTGTGCGTAAGCGGTCATCCCGAACGCGCGCTCGATGTCGACCTCGTTGATCGCCCCGGTCACGAACGGGCCCAGCCCCGCCTCGGTGGCGCACAGCTGCAGCGTCTGCGACAGGTGGCCGACGTCCAGCACGCAAACGCGATACGCCTTGGCGTGGTTGCGGTACTTCCAGAAATTGCGATGGAAACGCGGCGCCAGCACGCACAGTACCGGCGCATCGGCAAAAAAATCCTGGCCCGCTACCGCGATCCGCGCGAACGCGCGCAACTCTTCCGCCCGCCACGCCCGCGACGGCGTTTCACCCAGTGGGCGCGTCCCCGCGTCGCCCGGGCGTGGCGGTGCAACGCCCGGCACCACCGGCTCCAGCGCATGGCCGTCGACGCGATAGCGGTACAACCCCGCGGCGATGCCCTCGACGCGCTGCACGATCAGGAAGCAGTCGGTGGGATGCAGCGCGCCGCCGGAAGGACTGGTGCGCTTGTACACATCGAAACCGGGCGCGGAATGGCCAATCCCGCGTGCGCCGAACACCCGTGCCATCAGTTGCGCGAACGTCGCCACCGGCAGCACTGCGTCGGCCGGGTAATTCCGGCAGGTGGCCCGGCTGTCGAGCAAGGCATCGAAGTCGTTCCGGCCGATGCGCGGCAAGGGGACTTCGATTCCGGGGTGGGCGGATGGTGGTGCGGGCGGCGGCGGTGCGCCGTGGTTGCGCAGCAGGCCTTCGCTGGTGTCGACGTCGGCCTCGGCCATGCCCTTCGGTCCGTCGATGGCTTCCCAGCGCGCAGCCAGATGCGCCACCGCCGCAGGAGGATGCCAGCCGATGGCGCGAAACCCGTCATCCGCGGTATCGCCATCACCTTGCGCCAACAACAGGCCGGCATCGAGCAGTGCATCGACCGCATCGGCGCCGAAGCGCGCATCGAGCCCGTCGCGCTCGATCCAGTCCACGGCGCCCAGTGCACCCAGCACGGGGACGTGGCCGGCATCGATCTCGGCTGCTGCCGGCAGGTGCGGGGCGTGCGCGAACCAGCACAGGCGACTGACGACCCCGGTCCCGCCGGCCAGCAGATCGTCGAGTTCGAAGGTCGCCACCTCGCGCGGTTCCAGCCATGCCACCGTGCAGCGCCTGATCCGCATTCCCGACTCCGTTGTCGTGCCCCGAGGCAATGGTATCGTCCGCGTTCCATCCACCAAGGGGGAACGTGTCATGGCACAGGAAAAGATTCCGCCGGCCGGCCTGCACCCGCGACTGGTCAAGGCGCTGCTGGACAACCTGGAAAGCAGCGAAGACTTCCGCAAGCAGTTCCAGGACTCGCCGGAACAGGCGCTGCGCTCGTTGGGCTACACCGATCCGTGGCAATGCCTGTCGCTGAAGGCGGGCCAGACGTTGGCATCGCCGGAGAGGATCCGGGCGCAGCGTGCCAAGCTTGAAACCGCCGTGGCGGGCGTGCAGCAGTACGAGTGCCCTTTGGCTGACCAGGAAGGCTACTGACCCTGCCCGGCTCTTCTCTGCCCGGTGGCGAGTGCCGCCGGGCCGTTATTCCCGCCGCCCCCTCAGTCCGGTCGGCTTCCCGTCGGCGCGGGCGCTGCCCCTGACGGCGGGCTGGTGCCGATGGCTGCATTGAGGAAACGCAGCAGGTCAGTGGTGGTGCTCTCGGCGAACACACGACCCCGGTGGGTGGCCAACCACTGCCTCTGCGCCTCGGCGGCCACCGCATTGCCCGCGGCAAGTTCCGCGCGCGACAACGCCCAGTGCACGACCACCAATGCCTTGGGGTCGCGGGCCAGGGGCCGCAGGCGTGCGATCGCGGCGTGCGGCTTGCCCGCCAGGCGTTCCTGTTCGGCAAGCAACACCTGCCGCAGTTGCCCGATGGTCGGGTAATCGGCGGGCACGCGGCTGTCGCGCGTGCGGACCAGGGCCGCGTCCACGCCCGCCTGATCACCCAGGCAGGCGGCCAACATGCCGGCATAGAGCCGCAACTCGGTCGAGGCAGGGGGATAGATCGCATCCGCGTCGGCACCCTTCGCTTCCACCGCCGCGACCAGCTCGCGCAAGCGCGCACGCGCATCGCCACTGCCGGAGAACACCGCCACGCTGGCGACCGCTGCGCGTGCGCGCAAGGCCTCGAGCACGTCTCCCGCGCCATCCGCCTTTGCCAACCAGGCCTGTGCAGTGGCATCCGCCTTCGTCCATTGCGCACGGTTGATCCAGGTGACCACACCCGCATCGCCCTGCCAACCATTGCGCCCGCTGGTGCTCGCCAGGTACACCTGATCGGCCTTCGCGTGCTGTCCCCGTACGTCGTGGACCCGCGCATAGTATTCACCGGGCCCGGTATGCCCCGCCCCGCGCGCGCGCGCGAACTCGGCGAGCGCGGCATCGTACTTCTCCTGTCCCAGCAGATAGATGCCGAGGCTGTAGCGCGAGGCGTCAGCGCGCTCGTACTGCCGCTTCAGCGTGCGCCCGACCATCGTCTCGGCGGCGCGGAAGTCATTGCGATGGTGCCACAGATTGGTCGACAGCCGGCCGATCACGCGATAGTCATCCGGATACAGCGCCAGATACTGTTCCGCGGAGCGGAAGTAGGCGGCCGGGCCGTCGTTCGACGCCAGCATCAGTTCCACCATCTGCCGTTCCTGCGGTGACAGCCGCTGCGGCAACGACAGCGCCTTGCGCCATGCCTCGCCCGCCTTCGCCACTTCCCCCAGCGAGGCGTGCAGGCGCGCGATGTCGGCATACGCCAACGCGAACTGCGGGTCCAACTGCAGCGCGCGCAGGTACAGTCCCAATGCCTGTTCGCGGTCGCCCGAGGTATTGACCACGTTGCGCGCCAACGCGAAGGCCTTCAGCGCATCGAGGCTGGGGGTGGCCACGTTCGGCAACGGCACCGAGGTCTTCTGCA
>JANJSW010000105.1 GCA_024711415.1 Thermomonas sp.
GGCATCGCCTTCCAGCGCTTGGCGTATGCCATGAAGCGTTCGCGCTTTTCCGGTTCGCGGTTCCAGCGGTCGCGCACCGGCGCGATCAGCAGCTCGCGCTGGGCGGGGGTGAGCTGCTCCCACGCCGGCATGGCATCGGCCTTGGCGTCCTGTGCGAGTGAGGTGGTGGGCGCCAGCGCAAGCGTGGCGAGCAGGAGCAGGGGGGCGAAGTGGCGGTGCATGGCTTACTCCATCGCCAGCCGGGGGGCATCCGCCGAACCCAGCCAGGCATAGAAATCGGGATCCTCGTCCAGCGGCAGGCTGCCGCCGGTGCTGCTTGCAAGCTGCGCCGATGGCGCGGCGGCGGGGGTTGACGGGGCCCCCTGCGGGTACAGGCGCACGCCCAGCGCCAGCGCGCACAGCGCAGCGAAACCGGCCATGGCAAAGCGCAGCCGGTGCTGGCGCGGGGCGGGTCGCTGCCCGCGTAGCGCGGCAGCCCGGCGCTGCGCCAGTTGCGCGCGCACCTGCGGCGACAGCTGCGCCAGGGCAGCGGCGTGGCGGGCGCGCAGGGCGGCGTCGAAGCGGGTGTCGGCGTCCATCAGGCCGTGGTCGGACGGGTGGGTGTTCATCGGAAATCCTCCAGTTGCTTCTGCAGCGCAGCGCGCGCGCGCGACAGGTGCGTCTTTACCGAGCCTTCGCTGCAGTCCATGACACGTGCGGTGTCGGCCACGTCCAGCTCCTCCAGCACCCGCAGGGTGAACGCTTCACGCTGGCGCGCCGGCAACTTGCGCAGGGCGGCGCCGATGCGCTCCCACGCTTCGCGGCCGTCATGGCTGCGCGAGGGGTCGGGTGCATCGTCCGCCCAGTCCAGCGCTTCGCCGTCCCTGTCGGTACTGCCGGGCAGCAGCCAGCGCATCCGCAGCAGGCCGCGTCGCTGCATGTCCACCATGCGGTTGCGCAGGATGCTCCAGAACAACGGGCTCCATTCCGAAGCCGGTCGGTCGCGGTAGGCCAGCATCTTCAGCATCGCGTCCTGGACCGCGTCCAGTGCATCCTCGCGGTGGCGCAGGCCCAGTTCGGCGAAGCGGAAGGCGCGTGCGTCGATGCCGCGCAGGAACGCTTCCAGCGTGACCGGCTCGGGCGAGGGCGGCGGGACTTCGGCGTTCACCGGTCCAAGCTTAGCGGGGGCGAGCAGCAGCATGGTGGCCCAGGTGGCGGGCCGGCGCGGGATTGCGCCGGTCATGTGCGGGGAAACGCGTGGCCGTGGCTGTGGTTGACATGGCGCGTGGCTGCGCGGCGTGTTAATGATGCGGACAGGCAACCGGGGAGGCGGGCTGTGGGCGACGGGTTCGTGGCGCTGTACATCTTCATGCTGGCGGCGATCGCCGGCCACGTCATCATCTCGCGGGTGCCGGTGATCCTGCACACCCCGCTGATGTCGGGTTCCAACTTCATCCACGGCATCGTGCTGATCGGCGCGATGGTGGTGCTCGGGCACGCCGACACCACGCTGGAAAAAGCGCTGGGCTTCGTCGCGGTCCTGCTGGGCGCGGGCAATGCCGCCGGCGGCTATGTCGTCACCGAGCGGATGCTGGAGATGTTCAAGTCCAGCAAGAAGGGGGACGGCAAGTGAGCGCCCTCACCCTGGTCAAGCTGAGCTATTTCGTCGCCGCCACCCTGTTCCTGCTGGGCCTGCAGCGCATGGCCAGCCCCAGGACCGCGCGCAGCGGCATCCAGTGGGCCGGCGTGGGCATGCTGGTCGCCACCGTCGCCACCTTCTTCCTGCCAGACCTGCACAACATCGGGCTGATGGTGGCAGCCATTGCGCTGGGCGTGGGCCTGAACTGGGCCTGGGGCAGGAAGGTGGCGATCACCGACATGCCGCAGATGGTGGCGCTGTTCAACGGCATGGGCGGCGGCAGCGCGGCCGCGATCGGCGCGGTGGAGCTGGTGCGGTATTCGTCCGGCGCCCCGGCGCCCTCCACGTTCACCCTGTCGCTTGCCGTGGTCGGCGCGCTGATCGGCGCGGTGTCGCTGACCGGCTCGGTCGTCGCCTGGGCCAAGCTGGACGGGCGCATGGACAAGCGTTACACGTTCCCCGGCCAGCAGTGGTTCAACGCGCTGGTAGCGCTGGCGGCGGTGGCCTGCGGCGTGATGGCGCTGCAGACCCTGGCGATGCCGTGGATCGTCGCCTTCTTCGTGCTGGCCCTCGCCCTTGGCGTGCTGATGACATTGCCGATCGGCGGCGCCGACATGCCGGTGGTGATCTCGCTGTACAACGCCTTCACCGGCCTGGCGGTGGCATTCGAAGGCTACGTGCTGGGCAACGAGGCGCTGATCATCGCCGGCACCATGGTCGGCGCGGCGGGCATGTTGCTGACCCGGCTGATGGCCAAGGCGATGAACCGCTCGATCAAGAACGTGCTGTTCTCCAACTTCGGCGGCGGCTCGGCGCAGATGCAGGAAATCGGTGGCTCGATGAAGCCGATCGAGGCCGCCGACGTCGCCGCGATGATGGCCTTCGCCGAGCGCGTGGTGATCGTGCCCGGCTATGGCCTGGCGGTGGCGCAGGCCCAGCACAAGATCTGGGAGCTGGCCCAGCGCCTGCAGGAGCGCGGGGTGAAGGTCAAGTTCGCCATCCACCCGGTCGCCGGGCGCATGCCCGGGCACATGAACGTGCTGCTGGCCGAGGCCGGCGTGCCCTACGACCTGATCGCCGACATGGACGACATCAACCCGGAGTTCGCCAATACAGACGTGAGCCTGGTGATCGGCGCCAACGACGTGGTCAACCCGGTGGCCAAGACCGATCCGGCCAGCCCGATCTACGGCATGCCGATCCTCGACGTGGTGAATTCGAAGAACACCATCGTGATCAAGCGCGGCAAGGGCACGGGCTTCGCCGGCATCGAGAACGCGCTTTTCTACGCCGACAACACCCGGATGCTGTACGGCGACGGCAGCGAGATGGCAAACGCGCTGGTCAGCGAACTGAAGGCGCTGGACGGCGGGCACTGACGCCCGCCGCAGGCGGCTAGCGCCTCAGCGCGCGGCCCGCCATGCCACCAGCAGCGCGGCGACATAGAACAGCAGGTCGATGTGGTCGTTGGCCATGCCGGCCAGCAGCCATGCGTACGACGGCCCGATCTTCAGCGCCGATTCCCATGGCCGCAGGCCGAAGTTCTGCCCCACCTGCCCGGCAACGATGAGCAGATTGGCGGCGGCGATCACGCCGGCGCTGGCCAGCAGCGCCAGCCGGCGCCGCGAAGGTGCTGCCGGCCATTTCGCCAGTTTCAGCAGCAGCGCCATGTCCAGCGCCGCCAGCGGCGCCAGCCAGCTGCACTGCCGGTCCAGCGCCAGCGCCAGCAGCATCCAGGCGGCGGCGAACCCGCCCGCGCCCAGCGCCAGCAGGGGGAGGGCGTACCAGCGGCGTGCGGAGGTGGCAGGGTCGGGCATGCGGGAGCTGATCGAAGTCAAAACAGCCGGCGATGATCCCATCGCGATGGCAGACGGGCAATTCGATTGGGACTAGAATGGTACGGATTCGATACGACCATATTTCTCCGCCATGTACTCCCGCAGCAGCGAACCCGTCCGTTTCGAGCGCGATTGCGCCGCCGTCCTCGTCCCGCAGGGCGACGAGGTCACCCTGCCCGCCGGCACCGTGGGTTACATCACCCAGGCGCTGGGCGGCAGCTGGACGGTGTTCGTGGAAGGCAACCTGATGCGCATCGCCGGCGAGGATGGCGATGCCATCGGCAAGCAGCCGGCCGAGCCGCTGGAACTGCCCGAGGGCGCAACCGACGCCGATGTCGAACGGGTGGTGTGGGACCAACTGCGGACCTGCTTCGATCCGGAAATCCCGGTCAACATCGTCGACTTGGGCCTGGTGTATCTGGCCGAGCTGTACCAGCCGGAAGAAGGCGGCCGCGGGGTCAGGGTGCGGATGACGTTGACGGCGCCCGGTTGCGGCATGGGCGACATCCTCGTGGATGACGTGCGCAGCAAGCTGGAGAAGATTCCGACCGTGGTCGCCACCGACATCGAGCTGGTGTTCGACCCGCCGTGGAACCAGACCCTGATGTCGGACGTGGCGAGGCTGGAAACCGGGATGTTCTGAGCCCGGCTCCCCGGGGCGGGCGGAAAACCTGCGATCCTCGGGTCATGACTATCGGAATAGTCGTGAAGTGTCGCAATGTGACGCATTGAGACAGCGCGAAAATGTGATGCGGTGCCGCAAAAATCCCGCTCCGGTCCGGTGGCCGCGCCCGGATGCTGCGTTGCAGCAGCTTCTTAGTGACATCTGAAACCTTGTTGTTGCGTGGTTTCGAGCGGCACAAAATTTCTGGTTATATCCCCATTACCCATCCTTCTTTGCCGCGTCTGGCGTGGAGCCCGACCGTCGGCGATCGCTTCGGCAACCGTTCAGGTTCCGTGGCGACACCGGTGTCGCAACTACATGGTGGTCCACGCCAGGGGCGCGCAGGTGGGATGTGAAGTTGTTCGTCCGTCGCCGCGATCGCGGCCACTCAACCAACAACCCCAGGGATAATCGCCAGTGAACCGTTTCCGCACTACCAACCTGCTCGGTACCGCCATCCTGTTCGCGCTTGCCGCTTCCGGCGCCAACGCGGCCCAGCGCGCCGACCTGCACCAGCGCAACGTCAACCAGCTGCGCCAGCAGTACCAGTCGCTCACCGCCACCCAGGGCGTCGCCCAGATGGCGAACCGGCGCCATGCGCAGTTCATGCGCACCGACGCCAACAGCACCCTGCTGATGCGCGCCACCCGCGCCGACCGCGGCGTCCGCAACTACCGCTATGACCAGGCCTGGCGCGGCATCCCCGTGTTCGGCCAGGGCGTGGTCGTCAGCGAGGATCGCAACGGCAACGTCCGGACCATGTTCGGCAACCTAGTGTCCGGCCTCGAGGCCGACATCGCCTCGACCACCCCGAAGTTCGGCAAGGCCGCCGCGCTGGTGGCTGCCAAGCGCCTCGCACTGGGCAATGGCATCGCGGGGATGCTGACCCGTGACGAGCAGACGGACCTGGTCGTGTTCATCGACGACGCCGGCCAGGGCCATCTGGCGTACGCGGTGACCTTCGTCGCCGATTCCGCAGCGGCCGAGCCCACCCGCCCGGTGATCGTGCTGGATGCCATCACCGGCAAGGTCATCAAACGCTGGGAGAACCTGCAGCACGCGCTGGTCGGCACCGGCCCGGGCGGCAACCAGAAGACCGGGCAGTACGAGTACGGCACCAACTACGGCTATCTGGACGTGGCGCAGAGCGGCAGCACCTGCAGCATGAACAGCACCAACGTGAAGACCGTCAACCTCAACGGCGGCACCACCGGCTCCACGGCGTTCTCGTACACCTGTCCGCGCAACACGGTGAAGTCGATCAACGGCGCCTATTCGCCGCTGAACGACGCGCACTACTTCGGCAACGTCA
>JANJSW010000122.1 GCA_024711415.1 Thermomonas sp.
CCAACGGCGCCGATCCGCGCATCGCCGACGCCGACGGCAACACCCCCCTGCACCACGCCGCGCGCAGCTCCGACCCCGGCGTGGCCGCGCTGCTGCGCGCGCAGCTGGACCTGGTCAAGGTGATCCGCGAGAAGAAGGTGGCGCCGTTTGCCGCCAACCTGGCACTGGCGGCCTACCAGCGCCGGCTGGCAGAACAGCTGGGCATCGAGCCGGGTGCGGAACTGAAGGCCGCAGCCACCGAGGCGGTTGCACGCGGGCTGTCGCTGCAGCTGATCGACCGCGACGTCGGCATCACCTTCCGCCGCATCCTGCAGGGCCTGAGCTGGTGGGACCGCGCCAAGCTGATCGGCAGCGTCGCCGCCGGCCTGTTCGACCGCGAGGACGTCTCCGAAGCCGACATCGAGCGGCTGAAGGAAGGCGACATGCTGGAATCCAGTTTCGGCGAGTTCGCCCGCGAAACGCCGACGCTGTACGCCAGCCTGATCGACGAGCGCGACCGCTACATGGCGGCGAAGCTGCGCGAGCGCGGCGACGGTGCGAAGCACGTCCTCGCCGTGGTCGGCGCCGGCCACCTCAAGGGCATGGCGAAATACCTCGCCGAAGAGCAGCGTGCGCCGCAGGCGCTGACCGAAGAACTGGTGCAGGTCCGGCAGAAGCGCAACATCCCCTGGATCACCCTCACCCTGATGATGCTGATCTGCGGCGGCATCGCCTGGGGTTATTTCCACGGCGGCCGCGACCTGGGCCGCGACCTGCTGCTGCAATGGGTGGCCTGGACCGGCGGGCTGGCGGCGCTGGGCGCGCTGCTGGCACGCGGGCATGTTCTGAGCATCCTCGCCGCCGCCATCGCCGCACCGCTGAAACCGTTCCGCCCCGGCCTGCCGCCGGGCATGTTCAGCGCACTGGCGGAAGTGCACCTGCGCAAGCCGGCCTACCCCGACTTCCTGGCACTGCGCGACGACGCGCAGACGCTGGCGGGCTGGTACCGCAACCGGGTGTGCCGCGTGGTGCTGGTATTCCTGCTGAGCAACATCGGCAGCGCGGTGGGCGTGTGGATTTCCGGCGCCAGCATCCTCGGCCGGCTGATCCACTAGCCGGCTTCAGACCTGCGCGCTGGCCACGTCCAGCGCCACGTCCATCAGCATCATGTCGTCCGGGTCCACGCTGACCCGGAACCCCAGCTGCCGGCACATCCGCAGCATGGTCGCGTTCTCGCGCAGCACCTGCCCTTCCACCGTCTTCAGGCCGACGCTGCGCGCGTACTCGACCATCATCCGCATCAGCTGCCAGCCGATGCCGTAGCCCTTCAGGTCCGAGCGCACCAGGATGCTGTACTCGCCCTTTTCGAAGTTGGCGTCGGCCAGCAGGTGGACCACGCCCAGCAACTGGCCGGTATCGGTGCCCAGCGCCACCAGCGCGATCGCCCGCGCGTAGTCGAGCTGGGTCAACCGGGCGATGAACTCGTGGTTGAAGTGGCGCACGGTGGAGAAGAACCGCAATCGCAGGTCCTCGTCGCTGATGCGGCCGAAGAATTCGCGGAACAGCGCTTCGTCCTCGGGCCGCACCGGGCGCACGAACATGCGCTCATCGTGGGCAAGGTCGACTTCGCGCTCCCATTCCGACGGATACGGGCGGATCACCATCCGCGAATGCCAGGGCCCGCGGTTCGGGCTGTCGTCGGCG
Source organism: Thermomonas sp. (assembly GCA_024711415.1). Taxonomy (GTDB): domain Bacteria; phylum Pseudomonadota; class Gammaproteobacteria; order Xanthomonadales; family Xanthomonadaceae; genus Thermomonas. The sequence continues at coordinate 1,684 of JANJSW010000122.1, forward strand.
GGCGCGATGGCCACGCGCGCGTCCACCGCCACCACCCCGTCGCGGTCGGCCAGCAGCGGATTGATGTCCAGCTCGCGCACCTGCGGGATGTCGGCGGCCAGCTGCGCCAGCTTCACCAGCACCAGTGCCACCGCGCGCTCGTCGGCGGCGGGCACGTCGCGGTAGGCCTTGAGGATGCGCGAGACGCGGGTACGCCCGATCAGCTCGTGCGCCAATCGCAGATCCAGCGGCGGCAGCGCCAGCGCCTTGTCGTCGATGACCTCCACCGCGGTGCCACCGCGGCCGAACACCACCACCGGGCCGAAGGTCGGGTCGTCGGCCAGGCCGACAATCAGCTCGCGCGCCTTCGGCTTGAGCACCATCGGCTGCACGGTCACGCCGTCGATGCGCGCCTCCGGGCGCAACGTCCTTGCGCGCGCCAGAATCGCGTCGGCGGCCTCGCGCACCGCCGCGCCGCTGGTCAGGTTCAGGCGCACGCCGTCCACGTCCGATTTGTGGATGATGTCCGGCGACAGGATCTTCAGTGCGACCGGCATGCCGGCGGCCAGCAGCGGCGCGGCCACCTGCTCGGCCTGCGCGGGGTCGGTGGCCAGTGCGACCGGCGTGGCCGGGATGGCATAGGCGCGCAGCAGCGCGGCAACCTCCAGCGGGTCCAGCCAGCGCCGGCCTGCCGCCAGCGCGCCCTCCACCACCGCTCGCGCCGCGGCGGTGTCCACTTCGAAATCCTCCGGCAGACTGGGCGGCGTTTCCATCAGCGCCCGCTGCGCCTCGTGATGGCGCACCAGGTACATGTAGCCGCGCACCGCGTCCACCTCGCTGGAATAGGTCGGCACCCCCGCTGCGTCCAGCCGCGCGATGGCGTCCTGGCCGGCACCGACCCATACGCCCAGCACCGGCTTGCCATTGGAGGTCCGTGGGCGGCCTGCGAGCACACCTGCCACCGCCGCGGCCGTGTCATGCGATGACGACAGCGCGGTGGGCACGTGCATGGCCAGCACCGCATCGTTCTCCGGGCTGGCCAACAGCGCCTCCAGCGAGGCGGCATAGCGCGCGGCGTCGGCATCGCCGATCACGTCGATCGGATTGGCGCGCGACCAGGTTGGTGGCAGCAGTGCCTCCAGTCGCTCGCGGGTGGGATCGTCGATCGCCGCCAGCGTGCCGCCCATGTCCACCAACCGGTCCACCGCCAGCACGCCGATGCCGCCGCCGTTGGTGAGGATGGCCAGCCGTCGCCCCGGCGCGCTGCGCAGGTGCCCCAGCGTTTCCGCTGCGGCGAACAGCTCGTCCAATGCCATCACCCGCAACAGCCCGGCACGCCGGAAGGCCGCGTCGTACACGCCATCGGAACCCGCCAGCGCGCCGGTATGGGTGGCGGCGGCGCGCGCACCCTGCGCGTGCCGCCCGGACTTGACCACCACCACCGGCTTGGCACGCGCGGCGGCTCGGGCAGCCGACATGAACTTGCGCGCGTCCTGAAGGGACTCGATGTAGAGCAGGATCGCGCGCGTCTTCGGATCCTGCGCGAACCAGTCGAGCAGGTCGCCGCCGTCCACGTCCAGGGCATCGCCCAGCGACACTACCGCCGAGAACCCGACACCGCGCGCCTTGCCCCATTCCACCAGCCCCGAGGCGATCGCGCCGGACTGCGATACCAGCGCCAGGTCGCCGGCGAGCGGCGCGCCGGCGGCGAAGCTGGCGTTGAGGCGAGCATGCGGCGCCATTACGCCCAGGCAGTTGGGCCCGACGATGCGCAGGCCATGCGCGCGCGCCGCGGCTTGGGCCTCCTCCAGCAGCGAACCCGGGCCATGCCCCAGTCCGGCGGTGACGATGATGGCCGCACGCGCACCAACCGCCGCAGCCTCGGCGATCACCCGCGGCACCGTGGCCGCCGGCGACGACACCACCACCAGCTCGGGCACGAACCCCAGGTCGGCAAGCCGCGCTACCGCCGCCACCCCGTCGATCTGCCGATAACGCAGGTTGACCACGCCCAGCGGCCCGGCGAAGCCGCCTTCGCGCAGGTTGCGCAGGATGGCACGGCCGACCGAGCGTTCGCGCGGACTGGCGCCCACCAGCGCCAGCGATCGCGGCCGGAACACCGCGTCCAGTGCATAGATACTCATCCCGGAACCGTCTCCCGCGCCGCGTTGCGACACACGATAACGCGTCCGGCGTTCACGCCGGTTGCCTGGCACGCCGCGGGGAGGCGATCCCCGCGGCGACGATCAGGCCGCTGCCGCAGCGCGTCGTTGTGCCCGGGTCATGCGCGCCCGCTGCAGCAGCCGCGAGGTGCCGTTGCGCAGGTCGTCCAGCAGCGCATAGATCGTCGGCAGGAACAACAGACTGACGACCGTCGAGAACGCCAGTCCGCCGGCGATCGCGCGTGCCATCGGGTAGTACGGCGGCATGCCGTCGGCGGTCTTGGTGGACAGCGCGATCGGGATCATCGCCAGGATCGCGGTGCCCATCGTCATCATGATCGGGCGCAGGCGCTCGCGGCTGCCTTCCACCAACGCGTCGATGCGCGGCAGGCCGCGGCGGCGCAGGTTGTTGATGTGCTCGATCATCACGATGCCGTTGTTCACCACCACGCCCATCAGCACCAGGATGCCGATCACGGCCATGATGTTCATCTCGGTGCCGGTGAGCCAGAACAGCCAGTACACGCCGAAGATCGAGAACAGCACGCAACTCATGATCGCCAGCGGGAACAGCAGCGATTCGAACACCGCCGCCATGATCACCAGCATCAGCACCAGCGCGATGCCGATCGCGCGCACCATCTGGTCCATGCCGTCGAAGTTGATGTTGAAGCCGGCACCGTCGAAGGTATAGCTGTAGCCCGGCGGGAACTGGACGTTCTTCAGGGTGTCCTCGATCGACTTGCGGGCGTCCTGCATGGACGCGCCCTGCGCCAGCCCGGCCTGCACCTGCAGCATGGTCTGCCGGCTCTGCCGCTGGATCTGGGTGGCGGCGGGCGTGGTGTCCACGTCCACCATCGCCAGCAGCGGCACTTCGGTGCCGTTCGGCGCGCGCACCAGGAAGGTGGACAGGTCCTCCACGCTGTAGCTGTCGGAGCCGGCGAAGCGCACGTTGACCGGGATCTCCACGTCCTCGCGGTGGAAATCACGCAGCGACGAACCGCGCAATGCCATGCCGACGAACTGGGCCACCTGCTGCGCGCTGAAGCCATAGGCCGCCGCGCGCTCGCGGTTGACCTGCACCTTCAGCTCGGTGTTGGCGTCGCCGGTGTCCACGCGCACGTCGCGCAGCTTCGGGTTGCGCCCCAGGATCGGCACGATGTCGTCCGCCAGCTCCTTCAACGTCTGGGTGGAGTCGCCGATCAGGCTGAAGGTGATCCCCTGCCCGTCGCCGCTGCCCATGCCGCCCGGCCAGCCGATGCCGAGGTTTGCCCGCGCGGACTTGGGCAGCCCCTTGCGCACCTCCTCGGAAATCTTCTTGTTCTGCTCGGCGTCGTCGATGGTCAGGAACAGGCGCGTCTGTGCCCAGCCCTGTTCGCTGTAGCGGCTGTAGACGCGGTCGATCTTGAAATCGTCGCGGTGCGCATTGACGAACTGCTCGACCCGCGCGACCTCCTTGCCCATCTCCTCCTTGGAATAGGCTCCCTTCCACTGGTAGAAGATGTTGATCTCGGTGGGGTCGCTGTCGTCACCGCTGCCGGTGGTGTTCATCATCGGATACACGCTGACCAGCGAAATCGCCAGGATCCCGGCCACGCTCCAGCCCCGGTGCAGCAGGGTCCAGCGCAGCAGGCGGGCGTAGCGCGCCTGCAGGCCGGTGATGAACGGGGACTTCAGCGCCGGCGGCGTTTTCATCCGCGCCGAGAGCATCGGGATCAGGCTGATGGCCACCAGCCACGAGGCCAGCAGCGACACCGAGATGGTCACAGCCAGCTGGCTCAGATAGATGGTGATGATGTTCTTCTCGCCGAACAGCATCGGCAGGAACACCACGCAGTGGCACAGGGTGCCGGCCGACAGCGCGATGGCCACGTGGCGCGTGCCGATGATCGACGCCAGCCACGGCTTGCCGGGGTACTTCTCGCGCTCCTGGTAGATGCTCTCGACCACCACCACGGCGTTGTCCACCAGCATGCCCACCGCCAGCAGCAGGCCCATCATCGAGATGATGTTGAGGGTAATGCCGGCGAAATACATGAATCCCAGCGTCATCGTGAAGCAGATCGGGATCGCCGTGGACACCATCAGGGTGGACGGCCAGTGGCGCAGGAAGGCATACAGCACCACGACCGACAGCAGCAGGCCGATGCCGCCGGCTTCGGCCAGCGCCAGCAGCGAGCTGGTGACCGCCTCGCCCTGGTCATCGGTCACCTCGATGCTCACCCCGCGCATCGCCGGATCCTGCTCCAGCTGCTTGATTTCCTTGCGCACCATCCGCGACAGGTCGACCAGGTTCGCCGCACGCTCCTTGTAGATGTCCACGCCCACGCTGGGCTTGCCGTCCATCCGCCGCACGTAGTTCATGCGCTGCGGCTGCAGATCGACGTCGGCGATGTCGGACAGGCGCGTGCCCTTCTTGTCGATGCGCAGGTCGCGCAACTGCTGCAGCTGCTGCAGCTCGCCCAACGGCTGCACGCGCAGGCGCTGGCCGGCTTCGGTGATCTCGCCGGCGGACACCGCGAAGTTCGCCGCCTGCAGCTTCTGCACCAGCTCGTTCAGCACCACCCCGTGCGCGGTCAGGCGGTCCTTGTCCAGCGCCACCAGCACTTCCTGCTTGGCCACGCCCTCCACTTCCACACGCGCCACGCCGGGCAGGCGCTCGAGCCGCTGCTTGATGCTGCGCTCGATCAGGTCGGCGCGGGTGGTCAGGTCGACGCTGCTGGTCAGGCGCAGGCTCAGCGCCTCGCGGTCGGAGGTGCTCCAGCGCTGCACGAAGTAGCGGCGGAAATCATCCGGCAGCTGGTCGCGGATCGCGTCTATGCGCTCGCGCGCCTCGGAGGCGGCGATGGCGATGTCCCGGCTCCAGTCGCTGAAGCGCACCTGGATCGAGCCGCCGTCGGCGTTGGCACGCGAGTTCATCGACTCGATGCCGGGCATCGTCGCCAGCGCTTCCTCGACCGGGCGCACCAGGTTGCGCTCCACCTCTTCCGGGGTGGAGCCTGGGTACGGCAGCGACACGAAGAAGAACGGGATGGTGGCTTCCGGCTCGGCCTCCAGCGGCAGGCGGAAGGAAGCGATCAGGCCGATCGCCACCATCGACACGAACAGCATGATCGTGGTGATGGGGCGGCGGATGGAGAGCTCGGTGATGTTCATCCGGTCAGGCCTTCGCGCCGCCATTCAGCGGGTCGTGTTCGTGCGAGATCAGCTCAGCCGCCTGCTCCGCGACGGCCCGCACGCGGCGGCCGCGTTCCGCGTAGAACTCGTCCGGCTTGCGATCGAGAAGGTCGTATACCACCGGGATCACCAGCAGGGTCAGCAGGGTAGACACCAGCAGGCCGCCGATCACCGTGATCGCCATCGGGCTGCGCACTTCCGCGCCGTCGCCGAAGGCCAGCGCCAGCGGCAGGAAGCCGAACACCGCGCACAGCGTGGTCATCATGATCGGGCGCAGGCGCGAACGCGCACCCTCGACCAGCGCGTTGCGCTTGGCCACGCCCTCCTCGCGCAGCTGGTTCACCTTGTCGATCAGGATGATCGCGTTCTTCACCACCAGCCCCACCAGCAGGATCAGGCCGATGAACACCACCACCGACGCCGGCGAGCCGGTCATCAGCAGCGCGGCCACCGCGCCCACCAGCGCCAGCGGGATGGTGAACAGGATGACGAACGGGTGCAGCAGCGACTCGAACTGCGAGGCCATC